>JAEZJH010000516.1 GCA_023436385.1 Pseudomonadota bacterium | reverse complement strand
GTGTAGGCCGGGCCGGGCGGGTGCGGCCTCCGGATGGGCCGTGGGCCCGGGGTCGGCCCGCCGCCTTCCGGGCGGGAAAAGATGGCACGATCGGTGGGACGCCGGCAGGTGGGGCGAGGCCGGCGCGGGAGGTGACAGGTGATCCAGAACGTCCTCGTCGCGGTCGACGGTTCGGAAGGTTCGCGCAAGGCCGCCAAGCTCGGCGGCGAGATCGCCGGGAAGTTCGGCTGCCAGCTCACCCTGCTGCACGTGATCGAGCCGCCGCGGATGGCGCCGATCGAAGCCTACGGCCTGACCATGGCCCAGGTCTACGAGGTGCAGATGCAGGGGGCCCGGGCAATGCTCGAGGAGGTGGCCAAGGAGCTGCCGCCGGGCGTCGCCGTGGAGCAGGTGATCGTGAACGGCAGCCCCGGGGAGGCGATTTGCCAGCAGGCGGAGGAGCGAAACGCCGACCTGGTGCTGGTCGGCTCCCGCGGCCTGGCGAAGGTGGGGCGGTGGCTCTTGGGGTCGGTGAGCGACCGGATCGTTCATCACTGCCCCAGGCCGGTAACCGTGGTCCATTAGGGCCTGCGGCAGCAGCTTTTGACCCTGCGGACATGTGCCGTAGGCACATGTCCGTGAACGGAGAAGCGGTCCAGCCGGCCCGCCGCCGGCCGTGGGAACCCCGCGAAACCCGGCCGAAAACTCGACCGCCGCCCTTGGGCTCCGCCGCCGGCCGCAGAAACCCCGCGAACCGGCCCGGTCCGTCGACCGCCGCCCCCGGGGATTCCCCCGCCCCCTCTACGCCACCTCGTCCCGGTGGTTTCCGCCGTGGAGATCCGCCGGCCGGATCCCGTACTCCTTGAGCCGGTACTGGATGGTCCGCACGCTGATCCCCAGGATCTCCGCGGCGCGGCTGGTCGATCCCCCGACCACCTCGAGGGTCCGGAGGATCGCCTCGCGCTCGATCTCCGCCAGCGTCGCTCCGGGTATCAGCTGCCGCGCGCCCTCGCGGCGCCCCTCGCCGATGGCGGGCGGCAGGTGCGAGGGGAGGATCTCCCCGTCGGCGGAGAGGACCACCGCCCGCTCCACCGCGTTCTCCAACTCCCGGACGTTGCCCGGCCAGTCGTAGGCGACCAGGGCCTGGAGGGCGTCCCGGCCGATGCGGGCGTTGGGCTTGTCGTAGGCGGTGCCGAACTTCCGGAGGAAGTGGTCGATCAGCGCGGGGAGATCGCCCTTCCGCTGCCGGAGCGCCGGGAGCTCGATCTGCACCACGTTCAACCGGTAGTAGAGATCCTCGCGGAACCGGCCGCTCTTCACCTCGGCGAGGAGATCCTTGTTGGTGGCGGCGACCACCCGGACGTCGACCTGGAGGGTCTTCTGGCCGCCGACCCGGTCGAACTCGCGGTTCTGGAGGAAGCGGAGGAGCCGCACCTGCACCGAGGGTGGGATCTCGCCGATCTCGTCGAGGAAGAGGGTCCCGCCGTCGGCCAGCTCGAATCGGCCCTCGCGCCGGGCCACCGCGCCGGTGAACGAACCCTTCTCGTGGCCGAAGAGCTCGCTCTCGAGGAGCGTCTCGGGGAGGGCCGCGCAGTTGACGCGGATGAACGGCCCCTTGGCCCGCTGGCTGCCCTCGTGGAGCGCCTCGGCGATCAGCTCCTTGCCGGTGCCGCTCTCGCCGAGGATCAGCACCGTGGCCTTGGACGGCGCGGCCCGGTTGACCAGCTCGAAGACCCGGCGCATCGGCTCGGAGGCGCCGACCATGTTGGAGAGGCCGCTCGACTCCCGCACCCGCTCCCGGAGCAGCTCCACGTCCCGGCGGAGCTTCCGGCGGTCGAGGGCCTTGCCCAGGACCACCAGTACCTCGTCGGTGTCGAGCGGCTTCAGGAGGTAGTCCTCGGCGCCCATCTTCATCGCCGCCACCGCGTCCTTGACGGTGCCGTGGGCGGTCATCACCACGAAGGCGGCGTCCGAACCCTCGCTCCGGGCCCGTTCGATCATGGTGAGGCCGTCGAGCTTGGGCATCCGGACGTCGATGAGGACGCCGTCGGGCGCGAAGCCGGGAATGAGGTGCAGGGCCTCCTCGCCGTCGCCGGCCTCCAGCACCTCGTAGCCTTCGTCCGCGAGGATCTCGCGGAGCGCCGAGCGCGCGTTCGGCTCGTCGTCCACGACCATCACCCGGGCCCGCTTGTCGGTTGTCACCCTTCCTCCGACCAAGAAGATCTCCTCCCGCCTAGCAAGGGGCGGGCCGGTTCACGGCCTGCCAGAACGCCGAAAACCCGCGAGGCTAGCTGCAAATTCTGCGGCATGGCGCGATTCTTGCGCAAACATGGCGTGCGGGGGCTTGGTCGGCCGGTTGGAGCTGGGGGTAACCGCGCGACAACGTTGCGTGGGCGGGTCAGTGGCAACAGTCGCCGCCGGAGGTCCGGGCGAGGGCGCGGAAGACAATCAGGGCGGCGACCGCCAGGGGCAGGCCGCGCTCGATGATCAGGGTCGGGACCCGGCCCAGCTTGCGGAACAGGCCGAGCTGGAGCTGGGCGGCGAGGAGGGCGGGCGCCGACCCCAGGGCGAAGCCGGACAGGACCAGGAGCCCGCCCGGCGCCGACCCCACCGCCAGGGCGCCGGCGACCACGCCGTAGAGG
>JAEZJH010000284.1 GCA_023436385.1 Pseudomonadota bacterium | reverse complement strand
GCCACCAGGTTGCCGCGCGCGGTGTACCGATAGGAGAGCTCGGGGTCCTTGGCGATCTCGAGACACGGCTCGGCGACGCCGGGCGAGTAGGCGAGGGAGAGGTCCCGGGCCGTGCCGACGGGCTTGGTGGCGACGACCTCGATCTTTCCCTTGCGTCCCGACGAGTGGTAGTCGAGCGCGTCTTGCTTGCGGACCTTCGAGCCGGGGCTGGGGATATTCGGCATTTCCTTGCGTACCTCACGGGAGCCGGCGTGAATCCGCCGGCGTTGAAGGCTTATACGCCTGCTGTACGGGGCCGTTCCACCCGGAAGAAGATCGCGGGCGGCAGGCGCACCGCCTCGAACGACGCGAGCCCCGCACCGGCACAGAGCTGCCGGAGTTCCGCCTCGGAGCGCCGGTAGAGGCCGCTCCGGGCCCCGAGCCGGTCGAGCACGGGAAGTCGTACGGGGGCGAGGGTTCCGCACACCAGCCGGGCGCCCGGCGCCAGCGCCCGGGCCACCTCCGCCAGGAGCGGCGCCGGGTCGGCGACCAGCTGCAGCGCGCCGATCCAGACCGCGCCGCCCAGGACTCCGTCGCGGAAGGGCAGGGACCCGGGCTCGCCGCGTACCAGGTCCACCGGCGCGCCCGCCTCCCGGACCTGGTGGAGCGCCTCCTCGAGCATCGCCCGGGAGGATTCGAGGGCGATCACCGGGCCGGCTCCGGGGACGAAGGCCAGGCGGCTGGCGAGGGTGGCGGTGCGGCCGTCGAGATCGGCCACCGGCACGCCGGGCGGCGCGTCGAGGAGGGAGCGGACGAGGAGGCTCTCGCCCTCCGGGTCGAGCCCCGAGCGGGAGTGCCCGAGGACCGCGCCCCGGACCCCGCGTTCCCAGGTCCGCGCCACCGCCCGGGTGGCGAGGATCCGGCCCGCCAGGGAGCGCGGGGGCGCCGGATCTCCCAGCAGGTCGAGGATCCCCTCCGCCGTCGGCCAGGCGGTGCCGCAGCTCCCGCAGCGGACCGGGCCAAAGTCGATCACCGGCCGATCGTCGTCGGCCTCGAGGGGGCCGGCGAGACAGGCGGGGCAGCGGAGGAGCGGCAGGGTCGAGCGTCGCACGGCGGCAAGATAGGGGTTCGCCCGCGTCGGCACGGCCCCCGGGAATCCGGGGCCTCCCGTGCCACGGGCGGCCCGGGAGGCGCGGGGATCTCGACCTTCGCCGGGGAATTCGCAAGCCCAAAAACGGCCGCCCCCGATCGTCGCGTCCGAAAGCGGCAGCCCCGGCCGATCTCGCCCCGCCGGAGCCCGCCTCTCGCGTCAGGGGCCGCCGTCGCCGGCGAAGGGATCGGCGAACCGCGGGTCCTCCAGGAACTCCCGGTCGGTGAGCGAGCGGAGGAAGGCGATGAGGTCGTCCCGTTCCTCGGTGGTGAGGGTGAAGCCGGAGACCAGGGCGCTCTTGAACCGGTTGCCCCGGCCGTCGCCGGCGTTCGGGCCGTCGGGCACCAGCCGGCCGCCGCGGGCGTAGTGCTCGTCGATCACCGCCTCCAGGGTGTCGACGCTCCCGTCGTGCATGTACGGGCCGGTCACCTCGACGTTGCGCAGGCTCGGGGTGCGGAACGCGCCCATGTCTTCCGGCGCCAGGGTGAGCTCGAAGAGCCCCTTGTCCTCCGCCGGGTAGGAGCCGGCCCCGTCCACGTCGTAGAGGCCGGTGTTGGCGAAGAGGTGCTCGGGCGCCTTCCCCTCCCAGACCACCGCTCCGGTGAAGTTGAAGCCGCCGTGGCAGTGGTGGCACTCGAGCTCCTCGCTGAAGAAGAGCTCGAGGCCCCGGCGGGCGGAGGAGGAGAGCGCCTCGGCGTCGCCGGCGAGGAAGCGGTCGTAGGGGGCGCGCCCGGAGATCAGGGTGCGCTCGAAGGCGGCGAGGGCCCGGGCGACGTTGGCCACGGAGATCGGCTCCGCCTCCCCGGGAAACGCCTCCGGGAACAGCGCCCGGTAGCGGTCGTCGGCGGCGAGGCGGGCGACCAACTCGCCTTCGCGACCGGCCATCCCCAGCTCCACCGGCACCTCCCCGAAGATCGGCACCAGCGCCTGCTCCTCGAGCCGATCGAGGATCGGGTTGGCCCAGGTGAGCGCCGGCAGGTAGGCGGTGTTGGCCAGGCCCATGGAGTTCCGGCGGTGCGACTCGCCGGTGGAGCCGACCGCCCGGGCCCGGCCGTCGGTGAAGGCCCGGCGCTGCTCGTGGCAGGAGGCGCAGGACTGGGTTTCGTTCCCCGAGAGACGGCGGTCGTGGAAGAGCCGGCGGCCGAGCTCCACCTTGGCCTCGTTCATCGGGTTGTCCTCCGGGACGGGTGGCGGCGGGAATCCGGACGGCAGGTCCCAGGGGTAGGCCGCGGCGGCCCCGGGGCCGTCGCTACAGCCCGCCGCCAGGAGCGCGGCGAGCAGCAGCCCGGGTGGCGGGCGCGGGCGCGCCATCTCACTCGCCCCGGAACAGCACCTGCGCCGCGGCGGGCGTCGCGCCGTGGGCCAGGCCGAGACGGGGGAGGATGGTGCCGCAGTCGGGATCGTCGGGGGCGGCCATGCAGCCCGGCGAGGTCCCCTCGGTGTTGGCGGTCACGTCCGCGGCGGCGAGCACCGCCCCGATGTCCGCGACCACCGTGCCGGTGGCCGGGTCGAGGCCGTCGAGCTCCACCTCCAGGCGGTTCGGGTTGGCGCAGGGCCCGGTGGGCGGCGAGGTGGGCGTCTCCCCGGGGCAGCCGGTGCTGCCCAGGTGCACGTGGTACCCGGCCTCCGGGAAGTCCGCCGGCTTGCCGTCGACCCGGAGGAACTTGTAGCCGCCCCGCCAGACCCAGAACATCGCCGTCAGGTTGAGCGGCGCCGGGGCCAGGGCCGGGTCGACGTGGTTCCGGTCCTCCGGGACCCCGAGGACGAAGCGGACCCCGCGGTAGCTCCCCTCGAGCGCGGTGCCGGCGATGGTGGGGTTCACCTCCGGGCTGCCGGTGTCGCAGGTCGGCCCGGCGTCCTCGAAGTCGAGGAGGGCGATGCCGTCGTGCTGGAAGGCGGTCTCCTCGAGGACGAGGGGGACCTCGCTCCCGTCCTCGGCGACGAGGCGCACGTCGTGGACGTAGAAGCGGAAGTCGGAGGCGATGTAGCGGGCCGGCGGCGAGCCCACCGCCTCGTACGTCTTGCCGCAGGCGAACGGCGCCCCGTTGACCGCGGCCCGGAACCGGATCTCGTGGCGTACCGGCAGCGGGTTCTCGACCTTCCCGGTGCCATCGCCCTCGTCCCCGCAGGCCGCGAGCAACACGGCCAACCCCAGCCAGCGAACCGATCGTCCCATCCCGCCCTCCCCTCGCGAGCGGCAGGGTAGGGATCGGTCGCCGCGCGGGCGAGGTGCGCGGGAGTGGTGCGCGGGGTGGGCGGATCGCGCACGGCCCGCCGGGCGTTCCGTAACGTCGGCGGACCGGCGGCTGGTTACCCGCGGGCGGCGACCGCCGCGGGCCGCCCGGGCCGCTTCCGGGAGGCGTGGGTCTCGAGGACCTTCCGCAGGTAGCGGCCGGTGTAGCTGGCCTCCGCCCGCGCCACCTCCTCCGGCGTCCCCTGGGCCACGATCCGGCCGCCCTCGGCGCCGCCCTCCGGGCCGACGTCGATCACCTCGTCGGCGCACTTGATCACGTCGAGGTTGTGCTCGATCACGATCACCGTGTTGCCGGTGTTGACCAGCCGGTCGAGGACCGCGAGCAGCTTCTCGATGTCGGCGAAGTGGAGGCCGGTGGTCGGCTCGTCGAGGATGTAGACCGTCTTGCCGGTGCCCACCCGGGCCAGCTCGCGGGCCAGCTTGATGCGCTGGGCCTCGCCGCCGGAGAGCGTCGGCGACGGCTGGCCGAGGCGCAGGTAGCCGAGGCCGACGTCGTCGAGGGTGGTGAGGATCCGGACGATCTCCTTGTGGTTCGCGAAGTGGTCGAGCGCCTCGCGGACGCTCATCTCCAGCACCTCCGCGACGTTCTTCCCCTTGAAGCGGACCCGCAGGGTGGCGTCGTTGAAGCGCTTGCCGTTGCAGGTCTCGCAGGTGACGTAGACGTCGGGGAGGAAGTGCATCTCCACCAGCTTGACGCCGTCGCCCTCGCACGCCTCGCAGCGCCCGCCCTTGACGTTGAACGAGAACCGGCCCGGCTGGTAGCCGAAGGCCCGGGCCTCCGGGGTCTGGGCGAACACCTCCCGGATACTGTCGAAGACCTTCGTATACGTGGCCGGGTTGGACCGGGGCGTGCGGCCGATCGGCTGCTGGTCGATGTCGACCACCTTGTCGACGTGGGAGAGCCCGGTCATCCCCGCGTGCCGGCCCGGCACCACCCGGGCCTTGTTCAACACCCGCGCCAGCCCGGGGCGGAGGATCCGGTTCACCAGGGTGGACTTGCCCGCGCCGGA
>JAEZJH010000276.1 GCA_023436385.1 Pseudomonadota bacterium | reverse complement strand
CCTCAAGGGGCTCCTCCGCGCCCGCGGCGGCGAGCGCCGCTAGCGAAGGCACGGCGCCGCCGCGCTCTCGACCGCACCTTGCGATCGAGGGGGACGGCCCGGCGCGACTCCCCGGACCGGCCCGTTGGCCAGCCACGTTTCTTCCACGAGCACGCCGAAGGCCTTGACGGGACTTCCGTCGTGCCCTTTTCTTGCGCGCCATGAGCGAAACGATCGCCGAGCTTCCGAAGGGCTACGAGCCGAAGGACGTCGAGTCCCACTGGTACCGCTACTGGGAAGAGCGGGGCTACTTCCACGCCGAGGACGAGTCCGACAAGCCGCCTTTCTCCATCGTCATCCCCCCACCTAACGTCACCGGCGCCCTGCACATGGGCCACGCCCTGACGGACACGATCCAGGACGTGCTGATCCGGTGGAAGCGGATGAGCGGGTTCAACACCCTCTGGCTCCCGGGCACCGATCACGCGGGCATCGCCACGCAGATGATCGTGGAGCGCGAGCTGAAGAAGACCGAGGGGAAGAGCCGACACGACCTCGGCCGCGAGGAGTTCATCCGCCGGGTCTGGGAGTGGAAGGCCAAGTACGGCGGCCGGATCAAGGAGCAGCACCAGGTCCTGGGCGGCTCCCTCGACTGGGCCCGCGAGCGTTTCACGCTCGACGAGGGGCTCTCCCGGGCGGTTCGCGAGGTGTTCGTCCGCCTCTACGAGGAGGGGCTGATCTACCGGGCGTTGAAGCTGATCAACTGGTGCCCCCAGGACCGCACCGCGCTCTCCGACCTCGAGGTCGAGCACGAGGAGAACGTCAAGGGCGAGCTGTGGTCGTTCGCCTATCCGCTCGCCGACGGCTCGGGCGAGATCGTGGTGGCCACCACCCGGCCCGAGACCATGCTCGGCGACACCGCGGTGGCGGTCCATCCCGACGACGAGCGCTACCGGCACCTCCACGGGAAGTTCGTCCGCCACCCGATCACCGGCCGGGACATCCCGATCGTCCCCGACGCGATCCTGGTCGACCCCGCCTTCGGCACCGGCGCGGTGAAGGTGACCCCGGCCCACGACTTCAACGACTTCGAGGTGGGGAAGCGCCACGGCCTGGAGATGATCAACTTGCTCCGGCCCGACGGGACGATGAACGAGAACGCCGGGCCGCTCGAGGGCCTGACCGTTCTCGAGGCCCGGGCGAAGGTGAAGGAGCTCCTCGCCGAGAAGGGCCTCGACCGCGGGACCAAGGAGCACCTCCTGGCCCTGGGCCGCTGCCAGCGCTGCCACACCGTGGTCGAGCCGTACCTCTCGCCGCAGTGGTTCGTGAAGATCGAGCCGCTGGCGAAGCCGGCGATCGAGGCGGTGGAGAAGGGCGACACCGTCTTCCTCCCCGAGTCGTGGACCAACACGTACATGGCGTGGATGAAGAACATCCTCGACTGGTGTATCAGCCGGCAACTCTGGTGGGGCCACCAGATCCCGGCCTGGTACTGCCCGGAGGGCCACGTCACCGTCACCCGCGAGGATCCGAGCGCCTGCGCCACCTGCGGAAAGACCGAGCTGCAGCGGGACCAGGACGTCCTCGATACCTGGTTCTCGTCGGCGCTCTGGCCCTTCTCCACACTCGGCTGGCCCGACAAGACCAAGGCCCTCGAGACCTTCTACCCGACGTCGGTGATGGAGACCGGCTTCGACATCATCTTCTTCTGGGTGGCCCGGATGATGATGATGGGCCTCCACTTCATGGGGGAGGTGCCCTTCCACAAGGTGTTCCTGCACGCGATGGTGCGGGACGAGAAGGGCGAGAAGATGTCGAAGACGAAGGGGAACGTGATCGACCCCCTCGACGTCACCGCGAAGTACGGCGCCGACGCCCTCCGCTTCACCCTGGCGTCGATGGCCGCACAGGGCCGCGACATCAAGCTCTCCCTGGACCGCGTCTCCGGCTACAAGGCGTTCGCCAACAAGCTCTGGAACGCGGCCCGGTTCGCGCTGCTCCACGTCGGCGATCTCGACATGTCGCGGCCGCTCGACGAGTCGCGGCTCACCGACGCCGACCGCTGGATCGTCGCCCGCTTCCACCGCGCCGTCGCCGACGTGAACGCCTCGCTCGAGGCCTTCCGGCTCAACGACGCCTGCTCCCGGCTCTACCGGTTCATCTGGCACGAGCTCTGCGACTGGTACATCGAGCTGGTGAAGCCGCGGCTCTACGACGGCACGCCGGAGGAGAAGGCGGCAAGCGCCCGGGTCCTCCGCGATGTCCTCGAGGGCTCGCTGCGGCTCTTGCACCCGGTGATGCCGTTCGTCACCGAGGAGATCTGGCAGCGGCTGCCGCGGGCGAAGGGCGATCCGGACTCGATCATGATCGCGCCGTACCCGACCGCCGAGGCCCGCTGGGTCGAGGACACCGACTCCGACCGGTTCGACCTGCTGATCGAGCTGATCGAGGCGATCCGCTCGCTGCGGGTGGACGTCGGCGTGCCCGAGGGGGCGGAGGTCGAGGTCCACTTCCACGCCGAGGACGAGGCCACCGGCGCCTGGCTCGAGGAGCGGGCCTCGTGGATGCGGCGCCTCGCCAAGGTGAAGGCGCTCTTGCCCAAGTCCCGGGGCTGGCCGTCGACGCCGGGCGTCCTGGTCCGCGGGGTGGAGATCCGGTTGGCCCTCGCCGGCGTCGTCGACGTCGCCGAGCTGGCGAAGAAGCTGGAGAAGGACGAGGGGAAGCTCGCCGCCGACCTGGCCAA
>JAEZJH010000148.1 GCA_023436385.1 Pseudomonadota bacterium | reverse complement strand
GGATCGCCTTCTCCGTGGACACCATCGGCTCCCGCTTCGGATACACCGTCGACGGCGTGCGGTTCCCCGGCATCCCCCAGCTCCCGCCGCTCCCCGCCTTCCCCTGGAACTTCGGCGGTCCCGACGGGAAACCCCTCGCGCTCTCCTGGGAGTTGATCCGCCAGCTCGGCCCCTCGGCCTTCGCCATCGCCATGCTGGGCGCGATCGAATCGCTCCTCTCCGCGGTGGTCGCCGACGGTATGGCGGGCACCAAGCACGATCCCGACGCCGAGCTGCTCGCCCAGGGCACCGGCAACCTGATCGCCCCGTTCTTCGGCGGGTTCGCCGCCACCGGCGCCATCGCCCGGACCGCCACCAACATCCGCGCCGGCGGCCGCTCCCCGGTGGCCGCGATCGTCCACTCGATCTTCCTGCTCGCCGCGGTGCTGCTCCTCGCCCCCTGGCTCTCGTATCTGCCGATGGCCTCGCTGGCGGCGCTCCTCCTCCTCGTCGCCTGGAACATGAGCGAGGCGAAGCACTTCGTCCACGTGCTCAAGGTGGCGCCGAAGAGCGACGCCGCCGTGCTGCTCGCCTGCTTCGGGTTGACGATCTTCTTCGACATGGTGGTCGGCGTCACCGCCGGCGTGATGCTCGCCGCGCTCCTCTTCATGCGCCGGATGGCGGAGATCACCGGCGCCACCCTCACCGTCGGCGGCCACCCACAGCACCGCGGGCAGCTGCCCCCGGGCGTGGTCGTCTACGAGATCGCCGGCCCGCTCTTCTTCGGCGCCGCCCAGAAGGCGGTCTCCACGCTGGAGCAGGTGGCCGGCAGCGCCAGGGTGGTGATCCTCGACGTGGAGAGCGTCCCGGCGATGGACGCCACCGGCCTCGTCAACCTCGAGTCGGTGCTCAACCGCCTCTGGAAGGCGAACGCCTACGTGATCATCTCCGGCGTCCAGCCCCAGCCGGAGAAGGTCCTGGCCCGCTCCGGCCTCGGCCCCGCCGCCGGCCGCCTGGCGATCTGCGAGACCGCCGAGGAGGCGATCTCCCTCGCCCGCCACGTCGCCACCCACGGCGCCGAGCCGATGCCCCTCGAGCACCGCCCGGCGCCGGCCTAGCGCCGTCGGCCGACCGTTTCACCCGCGGGCCCGCGCCGGTTTCGACCGGCCGGGCCCGTGGCGTTCCTGCCCGCGGGCGCAGGCGAACCGGCAGAAAACAAAGCCCCCGGGCGTCCGCTGGGGACGCTCCGGAGGCCGGGTTTCGCGGGCGCGCGCCTTGGTCTACGGCTTCAGCGCGTAGAGCTCCCGCATCGCCTTCAAGATGTCGTTCGGCTGCGGGACGCTGGCGGCCTCGAGCGAGTCGGCGAGGCCGATCCCGGGGAGGTTCTGGCCGGCGACCAGCCGCGGCGGGGCGAGGAGCTGGAAGAAGAGCTCGTCGACGGTGCGGCGGACCAGGTGTTCGCCGAAGTTGGTGACCTCGGTGTCCTCGTTGACGAAGAGCACCTTGCCGGTCTTCTTCACCGAGGCCTTCACCAGGTCCCAGTCGTAGGGGACGAGGGAGCGGAGGTCGATCACCTCGGCGGAGATCCCGCTACCGGCCAGCTCGTCGGCGGCCTTCGCGCAGAGCGGGAGCATCCGGCCGTAGCTGACCACGGTGAGGTCCTTCCCCTCCCGGACCACGTGGCCCTTGCCGATCGGGACCACGAACTCCTCGAGGGCGGGCCACTGGGGCTGCCACTTCGAGCGATCGCCCAGGGGCGCATCGATCCGCTTCGACAGCTCCCGGGGATCGGCCGGCTCGCCGGGGATCAGCTCGCTCCCGCGGGCCCGCATCAGCGCCTTGGGGATCAGGACCATCACCGGGTCCTTCTCCTTCAGCGCCGCGAGCATCAGGCCGTAGGCGTCCTTCGGGTTGGAGGGGATCACCACCTTCCAGCCGGGCAGGTGGGTGGCCATCGCGTCGAAGGAGTGCGAGTGGTAGATGCTGCCGCGGATCCCCGACCCCACCGGCGTCATCAGCACCATCGGCATGTTCCAGTCGCCGTTGGTCGACCAGTGGGTGTTTCCGGCCAGCTTGAGCAGGTCGATGGTGTTGAAGATGTAGTCGACGAACTGGATCTCCGCGACCGGCTTCTGGCCGGCCATCGCCAGCCCCATCGCCGTGCCGACGATGCCGCGCTCGTCGAGGGGCGTGTTCCACGCGGTGCGCAGCCCCTGGGTGCAGGTGAAGACGCCGCCGAGCGGCGCCCCCACGTCCTCGCCGAAGATGTCGGTGACCCCGAGGTGCTCCTCGCCGTAGTGGAGGGCCATCCGGATCGCCTGGGCCATGTTCGCCATGTCGGACCTCCGCTACTGCTTCGAATAGACGTGGTTCCAGATCGAGTCGGGCGTGGGCTGCGGCTCCTCGCGGACCCGCCGCGCCGCCGCCGCCAGCTCGGCGGCGAACGACGCCCGGAGCGCGTCCATCTGCTCCCGGGTGAGGATGCCCGCCGTCTCCAGCCGCTCCTCGAACCGGGGCAACGGATCCGGCTGCTCCTTGTCGCGGTTCGCCCCCGACGCCGAGGAGTGGCCGTGGAGCCGGCTGACGTTGGCCTCGAGGAGGAAGGGCCGGCGCTCCTTGCGCACGTACTCCATCGCCTCCTTCAGCTCGAGGTAGGCGGTCTCCGGGTCGTTCCCGTCGATCACCTTGGTGCGCATCCCGAAGGCCTTGCCGCGATCGGCGATCCGCTCCGCGTGCACCGACGACGCCGAGGTGGAGATCCCCCAGCCGTTGTTGGTGACGAGGAAGAGGACCGGCAGCTCGTTCCCGGGGCGGGTGCTCCAGATCAGCCCGGTGGCGAAGTCGCCCTCGGCGGTGCCGGCGTCGCCGCCGGTGACGATGGTGATCGCGTCGCCACCGTGGCGCTTCTGCGCCAGCGCGGTCCCCGGGGCGATGCCGTACTGCACCTCGATCGGCGAGCTGATCGGGCACACGTTCCACTTCCGCACCGAGTAGTGGCCGGCGAAGTTGCGGCCGCCCGAGAACGGGTCGGTGGCCGTGTTCTTCATCTGCCGGAGCGCGTCGACGGGATCCATCCCCATCGCCAGGAGCGTGGCCGACTGCCGGTAGTGGAAGTGCAGGTAGTCGTAGTCGAGGCCCTGGCCCTTCTTGATCAGGAAGCCGAGGGGGACGTTGAACGCCTCCTCGCCCGGACCGCCGATCCAGAAGTAGCCGTCGCCCTGCCGATACATCTGGATCAGCCGCTCCTCGAGGACCCGGGCCTTCACCATCACCTCGTGCATGCGGGTGAGGAGGGCGGGGTCCAGCGAGAGGCCGGCGCGGGCGGGATCGACGAGGCGTGGGCGGGCCATCGGACGGCTCCTCTAGTTCGGGGAACGGGCTCGTTCAGCGCCCTACCGGATGCGCGAGCGCCGGCTTCGGTGCGCAGCCGTTATACGGATGCGGACGGCGCGGCCGATCCGCCTTCGGGCCTCGCCGCCCGGCCGGGCCTCGTGCAATCCCCCGTCACCCCGATCTGCTAGTTGTCCCGCGGGCTTGCGCTTCCCAACGTCCCCCCGTCAAGGCATTCGTGGTTCGTCCGGGCGTGGGGGAGGTCGGTGATGGGGACGATGCGTTGGGCGGCCGCGAGGCCGTTCCTCTGGGCGCTCTTGTGGGCGCCGTTTGCGGCCTGTTCGTGTGACGACCGTCTGGTCGCCATCGATTTTCCCGAGCCGCATGTGCCGCCGGAGCTGCCCGAGGGTCCGCTCGACCCCGATCGACCGGAACTCGGCGAGCGAATCCTGGCGGTCTTCCCGGAGGATGGCGCCGGTTGCGACGGCGCGCCGGCCTCGCTGGGCGTGCAGGTCTTCGGCGGGGTCCCGCCGTATCGGTACAGCTGGGACGCGAGCCCGGAGCTGGCCGACACCACCGCGGCGAGGACGGTGGCCACCGGCTTCGGCACCAAGGACTTCTTCGTCACCGTCACCGACGCCGCCGGGGAGCAGGTGCGCGCCCGGGTCACCGTCTCCCGCCTGCCCCGGCCCACCCCGGCGATCGACTTCGCCCAGGGCGCCCGCGAGGTCTGCGCGGGAAACCCGGTGGTCCTCGACGGTAGGGCGAGCCGGTCCGCCGACGGTTCGCCGCCAGCGGCGTTCTCCTGGGATGTCGACGGCGACGGGGTGGAGGACGAGCGCGCGCCGACCACCGCGGAGCTGGTGCCGGTGGACGGGCAGCCGGTGCGCCTCACCGTCACCGACGTCAACGGCTGCACCGCCGCCGGCGAGGTGCTCCTCGGGGTCCGTCCGCTCCCGACCCCGGCGGTGGCCTTCCTCGACGGCGGCGAACGGAGCTGCGCGGGCGAGACCGTGGCCCTCTCCGCCGCCTCCTCCCGCGACGCCGACGGCAACCCGGTGGTCGCCTACGAATGGGACATCGACGGCGACGGCCGGATCGATCGGACGACGGCCGCCACCGGGACCTTCGTCCCGAGCGCGAGCGGCACCGCCCGCCTCACCGTCGCCGATGCGGAGGGCTGCCGATCCAGCGTCACCCAGGCCCTCGACGTGGCCGGCCGCCCCACCGCGGTGATCGCCTTCGCCTCCGGCAACGGCGAGGTCTGTACGGGCGACGCCGTGGCCCTCGACGGCAGCGGCTCGCGCACCGCCGCCGGCGACGCCTCCCTCGCCTACGCCTGGGACCTCGACGGAAATCCGGCGACGATCGAGTCGACCGCCGCCACCCCGCCGCCCTTCTCGCCGGCAGGCCCGCGCACCGTGCGCCTGACCGTCACCGACGGCCTCGGTTGCACGGCCGCCGCCACCCGGCCGGTCTCCGTCCGCGCCCTCCCCACGCCGGCGATCGCCTTCCGGCAGGGGGCCGCCACCACCTGCGCCGGCACCCCGGTGGCGCTCGACGCCTCGGGCTCCGCCGCCGCCGGAGGCGGGAACCTCACCTTCGCCTGGGACGTGAACGGCGACGGCACCGTCGACGGCACCGGCCCGGGCTACGGGCCCTTCACCCCCGCCGACGGCCAGACCCTGCGCCTCGCCGTCCGGGACGAGGCGGGCTGCGAGGCCACCGCCGTCCAGCCCTTCACCACCCTCGCCGGCCCCACCGCCGCCATCGCGGTGATCGGCTCCGGCAAGCTCTGCGACGGGGAGCCGGTGCAACTCGACGGGAGCGCCAGCCGGAACGCCGGCGGCGGACCGGTGGCCTCCTACGCCTGGGACCGGGACGGCGACGGGACCACCGACGAGGCGACCCCGATCACCAGCCCCTTCGCCCCGACGGCCGGGGTGAAGCTCACCGTCGCCGACGCCAACGCCTGCGTGGCCACCGCCACCCGGACCATCCCGGTCCTGGGCCCGCGCCAGCTCTACCCCTTCGCCTCCACCCCGGGGACCGGCACCGGCGTGGTCGACATCATCTTCGTGATCGACAACTCCGGGAGCATGGGCGAGGAGATCGAGGCGGTCGAAAACAACATCAACGTCAACTTCGCCGACATCATCCAGGCGAGCCAGATCGACTACCGGATCATCCTGATCTCGAAACACGGCCGCTCGAGCCAGCTGGCGATCTGCGTCCGGTCGCCCCTGAGCGGGACCACCTGCCAGCCCAAGCCGCCCAACCGGCCCGCCAACACCTCGCGCTTCTTCCACTACGACGCGGAGGTGGGCAGCTGGAACTCCCTGGAGCTGATCCTCTCCACCTACAACCGGCCCGATGTCCACGGCTTCGCGCCCAACGGCTGGAGCGGCTGGCTCCGTCCCAACGCCCAGCGGGTCTTCGTGGAGATCACCGACGACGAGTCGAACCTCTCCGCCAGCGCGTTCGAGACGGCGCTCCTCGCCCTCTCGCCCGCCAACTTCGGCACCGCCCAGCACCGGAACTACGTCTTCCTCAGCATCGTCGGCCTGGCGAAGAACACGCCCGCCACCCGGGCCTGGGAGCCGGCCGA
This sequence comes from Pseudomonadota bacterium, assembly GCA_023436385.1. Classification (GTDB taxonomy): domain Bacteria; phylum Myxococcota; class Myxococcia; order Myxococcales; family Vulgatibacteraceae; genus JAEZJH01. Next base: position 4,826 of record JAEZJH010000148.1, on the reverse strand, counting down.
TCCGATCCAGACCGCCCGCTGTGGCACCGGCTCGATGGCCCCCGGGATCCAGTACCAGGAGCTGAGCCGGAGGACCGGGGGCCTGCGCTTCCCGATCTGCGAGTACGCCAGCTTCGACGCCGTCTTCGAGGCGATCGCCGGCGAGGTGATCGAGGACGTGCTCGCCTGCGAGCTGGCGCTCCCGGCCATCGCCCCCGACCCGGACACGCTGGAGGTCGAGTACACGCCCGGAGACGGGAGCGGGATCCGCGTCCTCGAGCGAGTGGCGACGGCTGGCTCCTGCACCGGAGCCGGCGGCTTCTACCTCGACGGCGGGACGGTGCGGCTCTGCCCCGCCGCCTGCGCGGAGGTCCAGGCCGATCCCGGCGCCGACCTGGCCCTCTCCGGCTGCGGCCCCTGACGAGTGGTGGAGTACTTCACGGACGGCACCACCTGGAACCAGGCGCCGGGAGGCAGCGTCCTCCCGGGGCCGATCGGCAGGAGGCTCCAGACCGACGCGAGCGTGAACCTCGACGGCTGGTTCGTGGACGAAATGGTGGTGCGGTAGGCAATCCCCCGCGGTACTTACGTCGGCCGTCGAACGGGTTCCCGCGCAACCGGGGGCCCGTTCGCGCATTCCGGAGTTGGCCCGGGGCCGCCCTCGGGTGAACAATTGGCTCCTTAGGCCCGCGCGGAGGAACACCGGTGCTCCATCCCTGCACGACGTCGCCCTACCCGTCGACCTCGAACAGCCGCTCCCGGCGGTGATCGAGATCGGCAAGGGCTCGAAGGTGAAGTACGAGCTCGACAAGCGCTCCGGCCTGCTCCTGGTCGACCGAATCCTCTTCTCCGCGGTCCACTACCCGGCCAACTACGGCTTCGTCCCCCGGACCTTCTGCGACGACGGCGACCCCCTCGACGTCCTGGTCTTCTGCCAGGAGCCGATCGCCCCGCTCTCCGTGATGCGGGCCAAGGTGATCGGGGTGATGAAGATGCGGGACGAGAAGGGCGAGGACGACAAGCTGATCGCCGTCCACGCCGACGATCCCGAGTACGCCGACTTCGAGGATGTCTCCGAATTGCCGCAGCACCGGCTCCGGGAGCTCCGGCAGTTCTTCGAGGACTACAAGAACCTCGAGCACAAGACGGTGGTGGTCTCCGATCCGCTCGGCCGGGAGGAGGCCCTCGACGTGCTCTACGACGCGGTGGAGCTGTATGCACGGGAGCGGAGCCGGCTCCTCGGGATGTACCAACCGCAGCCCCCGCCGCCGCCGGTCCCCAGCGAGGAGCGGCACCGCCGCAAGAAGGCGCGCCCGGGCAAGCGGGCCTCGGCCCCCAAGGTCGCCCGGCCCAAATCCAGCGGCGGTGGTCGCCACCCCGGCAAGCGGTAGCCTTCCGGGGCGGCGGCAGCGTAGCATCGGCCTTCTGTCCTTCCCGGGAGGAGCCATGGAGCTGGTCCCCGCCGCCGAAGCCCAGAAGTCGGCCCGCGACCTCGTCACCCACGCCGCCTGGGGCGAGCGCCTCACCGTCGACGCCTTCGCCGCCCGCGAGCAGCGCCTCCGGGCCCACCCCTGGGCCCGGGAGACGATGCGCACCTGGCTCCTGGTCGAGGGCGGCGAGATCCTCGCCTCCTGCGAGACCTTCCGGATGAAGAGCTGGCTCCGCCGGGGCCAGCGCCGGGAGGAGGGCAGCACCTTCGCCATCGCCTCCGTCTTCACCGAGCCCGCGCTCCGGGGCCGGGGCCACGCCACCGCGATGATGCGGCGGCTGGTGGAGCGGACGGTGCGCTCCGAGGCGGGCGCCCACGGGCTGGCGTTGTATTCGGACGTCGGGCCGGGGATCTACGCCCGGGCCGGCTTCCGGGCCACGGAGGCGATCGACGTGGTCCTCGAGGCCGCCCCCGGCGACCCCGCCGCCGTGGTCGACGAGCTGATCGACGAGTCCGGGGTGGCCAAGGCCCTCGCCGCCATCCCGCTCCCCGACGTGGAGTTCCTGATCTGGCCCACCGCCGCGCAGCTCGATTGGCACCTCGAGCGGGAGCGGGCCTACGCCGAGATGATAGCGCGGCCCCGCCCCGTCGCCGCCGGCGCCCGGGCCGGCCGCTCGTACTTGCTCTGGTCGGGCGATCTCAAGAACGACCGCCTGGTCGGCCTGGTGATGCACGCCGACACCGTGGGCGAGGCCTCCGCGCTCCTCGAGGCGGCCCGCCGGGTGGCGGCCCGGGCGGGCCTCGCCGAGGTCCGGCTCTGGGAGGTCCCCCGCCCGTTCACCACCCCCGGCAAGCGGGTGGAGCGGGAGGGCTCGCTCCCCATGCTCTGCCCCCTGGCCAAGGGACTCACCGTCGACGCCTGGCAGCGGATCCCCCGCGGACTCTGGGTGTAAGCCGCCGAGCAGGCGAACGGACCGACTGGCCTCCGCCGTCGGCGCCGGGCTACGTTCACCCGATGAGCTTCGCCACGCGGATCCGGGAGGTCCCGCGCCTCGGCGTGGGGATCAGCTGCGAGTTCGACGCCGGGGACCGGCCGGCGCTCGATCCCCTGGCGCTCCGCGCGGAGGCGCCCGGGCTGGTCCACTTCCTGGAGATTGGCGCGGACCTGGAGCGCGGGCTCGACGGGTCGATGCGGGCCTGGGCCGCGGCCGGGCTGCCGACCACCTACCATTTCCTCGACGTCAACCTGGCCGAGGCGGAGGACGTCGACCCGCGCTGGGTCGAGCGGACGGTGGCGCAGGCCCGGGAGGTGGGGGCCGCCTGGCTCTGTGGCGACGCGGGCTTCTGGCACCTGGGGCGGCGGGAGCGCGGCCACGGCCTGCTCCTCCCGCCCGTCCTCCGGCTCGACGCGGCCTTCGAGCTGGCGGCGGCGATCCGCCGGCTCAAGCAGCTCTCCGGGCTGCTGGTGCTCCCCGAGAACCCGACGGCGGCGGCGTTCGTGGGGCGGTTGCACCTCCTCGACTTCTTCGCCCGGGTGGTCGACGGTTGCGACACCGGCTTCCTCCTCGATGTCTCGCATTTGGCGATCTTCCAGCGGATGCGCGGGCACCGGCCCACCGACGGCCTCGACGGCTTCCCCCTCGAGCGGATCGTCGAGCTCCACGTGGCCGGCGGGTCGGTCCGCGAGCACCGGGGCCTCCCGTGGGTCGAGGACGACCACTCCCCGGAGCCGCTCGCCGACGCCTGGGAGATCCTCGAGGCGGTGCTCCCCCGGGCGAAGAACCTGAAGGCGATCGTCTACGAGTGCGAACACAACGGGCTCGACGAGGTGCTGCCCGGCTTCGAGCGGCTGAACCGGTTGTTTCCGGGGGAAGCGTCGTGAGCCATACCGCCCTGGCCCGCGTGGTCCTGCGAATGCACTTCGACCCGGCCTTCGTGGCGGCGGTGCACCGCGATCCGGAGGCCACCCTGGCGCCGGCCGGCCTCACCGCCGAGGAGCGGGAGGACCTCCTCGCCGTCGATCCCCGGGCCTTCGGCGTCGATCCCCTCCGGCGCACCCGGGCGCTCCGGGACCTGGTGGACGAATACCAGACGTCCTCCACCCTGGTGCTGGCCGCCACCCGGCGGCTCTCCAGCCTGGACGCGTTCTTCTCCTCCCCGCTCTTCCACGACGAGCTCCAGCGCCGCGGCTCCCTGGCCCGGGCCTTCGCCGCCTTCCTCCGGGGCCACGCCGCCACCCCCGGAGCCCCGCCGCAGCTCCCGGAGACGATCCGCCTCGAGGAGACGATGGCCCGCCTTCGGCGAGAAATCGAGACACCGCCGGAGCCGCCGCCCCGGGGGCGCTACCGCCGCGCCCCGGCGGTCGCCGGCCTCCGGATCGACGGGAGCACCCTCGAGGTGGTCAACGCGGTGGAGCGTTGGCTCTTCGAGGCGTCGCTGGTGCCGGCCCTCGCCCTCTGCGAGGACGCGCCCGGCCTCCCGCCCCTGCCGCCGCCGCGCCCGGAGGCGCCGCGCTTCCTGCTCCTCTCGCCCGAGAACGGCGGACGGATCGGCCTCGCCGAGCCCGGCAGGGCGGCGGTGGAGGCGCTCCTCTCGCTCGAGGAGCCGCTCGGGGAGAACGACTTCGCCGACCGGGCGGCGGCCCGGGGGCTCCGGCCGGACCTGGCCCGGCGGCTCCTGGGCGATCTGCTCGGGGCGGGGCTGGTGGTGGTCGGCGACTAGGTCCCGCCCGCGCCGCCGGCGGTCCCGCGAGACCGCGCCGATGGACGGGTCAGCGCAGCTTGCAGCCGGAGATCCGGCCGGCCCACGCGCCCTCGGGCCGGGGAGCAAAGGCGGCGCCCGGCGACCACCGCACCGCCACGTCCTTCGCCTGACCTTCGAGCTTGAGCGAGCAGCGGGCGGCGAACCGCCCGAGCTGCTCCCGGGCCGCCGTCGGCGGCTCCTCGGCCAGCCGCTGGGCGATCGCCGGCTCGGCGAAGAGGCCGGCCACCAGGAAGAGCACGTTGTCGGTGGTCATGTACGGCGCCAGGACCTCCGGCGAGGTGCCGGGGCTGGCGGTGGGCAGGTCCCCCCGGAGGTTCCCCCGGGCGTCATAAAGGCACCGGGCTCCGCCGATGGTCTCGTCGGACGCACAGGCGAGATCCCGCACGTCGGCGGTGACCAGGGTGATCTCCACGTCGACGCTCTGGCCCGCGGCGAACCGGCGCGGCGTCCTCCGGCTCCCGAGGTCGGGGAAGAACGCGGTGAAGACCAGGAACAGGACCAGCACGGCCAGGGACCAGACGATCCACTCCTGTTCGCGGGTCAGCTCGTCGAGGAAGCGGCGCATTGGCAGGGAGCCTACCCCGGCTCGCGGTCCGGACCAAGCCCGGCGAGCCGCTCGAGCAGCGCCGCCGGGGCCCCCGCCGCCTCCAGGACC
>JAEZJH010000118.1 GCA_023436385.1 Pseudomonadota bacterium | reverse complement strand
GGCCGATGATCAGGTCACGCATCCGTCACCCCAGGAGAGCGAGCGCCGCGCCGTTGATCACGACGTGGAGCGTGTTGTCCGCGATGATGAGGAGCCAGGTCGCCAGCCACGGCGGGCGCTCCGGCGGGTAGCCGGTCGCCGCGCACTCCCCCCACGCACGCCAGGAGCGCGGCGGGCCGAGCCGGTTCTTCGCCCACACGACGAACCGGGCCAGGCGCCACCGGTCGATGACGAAGTGCGAGACGACGATCACCGCGAGCGCCGCCGGCGACGGGGAGAGCAGGAGGAAGGGCAGCGCGTAGACCACGGCGTGGGCCGCGGCGGGAAGCGACCGGGGTTCCCCCGCATCGTCCCCTCGAGGGTCTCGACGGACATCGGGCGGGAGATCTGGATCGCCTGGATCTCCACCGGCTTCTTCCGGAACCTCACTCCGCCACCACGGCGGCGGCCGGCATGGCATCCTCGCAGTACCGGACCTCCACCGCCCGCGAGACCCCGTCCTGCACCAGCTCGCCCTCGCAGACCACGCAGCCGGCCTCCACCCCGCACACCAGATCGTGCTGGTTCGCCCGCAGGGCGGCGCAGCCGGTGACGAGCGGCAGCCCGACCAGGAGGACGATGAGCGCCGCCGCACCCGTGGCTGGGGGAGCAGCCGGCGCCGGCGAGGCCGGTTTGGGCTCGTTGCCCTGGGTAAGGTTCTTCACGCCGCTGTGGCCGCCGATGGCCAGGAGCGCCGCGAGGAGCGCGTTGACCACCACCTGGCCGATCGGCACGTCGCCGGCGAGGAGCCCCTGGGCGAACGCGGCGGCGAGCGCCATCCCGCCGGCGAGGGCGAGACCTCCGTAGCGGGTGGCGAGCCACGGCCAGAGGCCGGGCCCCCACTTGCGGGCGCAGGCCACGAGACCGACGACGGCCACGGCGATCAGCGGCGCCCATCGGGCGTCGGCCCAGAGCTGGGACAGGATCGAGACGAAGCCTGCGAGGTCGGCCGTCGGGTCGGGGATCACGGCCTGGGCGAGCGCGACCAGGGGCAGCAGGCATACGGCAGCGAGGACGAAGAGCAGGCGGATCACGGGTACCTCCGACGGCCTCCGCGGCCGCGGCGCCGGCGCGCCGCGCCGGGGTGGAACGCTGAAGGGAAATCGGGTCGCCGTGCGTCTACATGGCTGCCGGCACAGACGCCGGCAGGGGGTTCACCATGAAGCGCGCGATCGTCGCGGCCCTGGCCGCGCTGCTGCTCCCGGCCGGAGCCATAGCCCACGGCGGCGGGTTGGACGGCAACGGCGGCCACTACAATCGGAAGACCGGCAGCTACCACTGCCACCGGGAGCCCTGCTTCTCGAACGCCCGAGGCGAGAAGCAGGAGAAGCCGACGCCCAAGAAGCCGGAGAAGAAGGAGCCGAAGTCGCCGCCGCCCGCCGACGACGGCGGGGACATCAAGCTGTAGCGCCCCCGGCCGCCAGCCAGGCCGCGAGTAGCGAGGCCACCCGAGCGCGGAAGTCGACCATCGAGATCACGGGGCACGCCTTGTGGGCGCCGCTCGGGTACTCGTTGTGTCCCCGCACCTGGTCGGCGGAGAGCCCGAAGCGCATGCAGAGCCCGGCGACCAGGCCGGCGGCGGTGGCGATCTGCCTCGGCGTGAAGTCGGCAGCGAGGTTGCCGATGAGGCAGACGCCGAGGGTGCTCCGGTTGACCTCGAGCGTGTGGGCGCCGATCTCCTCGCCGACGTCGCCGTCTCGATCGAGGTCGCGCCCCAGCTCGATCCACCCGTCGTCGGCCGGGGCGTAGGCCACCCTCGAGGTGCGCCGGCCACCGAGGACCACGTAGTGGTAGCCGATGTCCTTCCACCCGCGGCCCTTCGGCGGCGGGTCGGTGTGCCAGCGGCGGATCGTCGCCGCGTCGCCCCAGCTCGAGGCGGAGCAGTGGACCACGATCCCGGTGATCCGCCGGGGAGTTGCTTCGGCAGCAGGCATGCTAGGCTCCGGCCGAGGAGGGTTCGATGCGGCGATGGTTCGCGGTTGCGCTGTTGGCGCTGGCGTCGTGCGGTTCGGAGAGCGGGTCGAATCCGGCTCTCGCCGCCTTTTGCGAGACCTACTGCGGCGAAGACCGCGCCGGTCCCTGCTGGCCGGCCAAAGATGGTGGGCCCGCCCAGTGCGAGGCGAACTGCCTTGACGTGGCCCTGAGTCAGAGCGACCGGGAGAAGTGCGTGTGGGAGGAAACCACGCCCGACGCGTGCGCTTCGTTCACCGTTTGCATGCCGCTCGCCCCCGACTCCTACTGGCAAGAGCGATGGTAGGCGATCCTTAACCGGCCGCCACGGTGAAGCCCGGGGTCCCGTCGCGGAACTCGCCAGTCGTCTCATCGGCTGCAGCCAGGAAGCGATCGTTCCCGGGCTTGGTCTCCTGCGATTTCAGGATGCACCACGGCTGCTCGAGCACCGGCTTCCCGGCGACCCCAAACAACGTCTCCGAATCCACGAACGGGAACTCTACGCGCACCTGGGCGGTGTCCACGACGGCGACGATGCGGCGCGCGATCCTTCGGTTGGCGGGCATGCCTCCAGGCGTGTGCAGGTGCATCCCGACGTACTTCTCGGCGGCGTTGCCAACGCCCATCCACACGAGGTCGGAGCCGGCCGCGACGCTGATGCCCTGGCCCGAGCCAGGTGCGAGTCCGATCCAGTTGTCGATGGTGTCGAACATGGCCGGACGCTGCGCCGCGGTCGAGCCGAGGTCCTCGAACCGCGCGACCACGTGCTCTCGCTCGTCGTCTGCGGTGTGCTCGAGCCTGATGGCCCTGTCCACGTATTCACCCGGGCCCGCCCGCTTCATCGTCAGGATGGCCAGGGTCGCCCGCTCCCGCGTGCTCAGCCCGTCGTGGATCCGTAGCTGTATCCTGCGCGCCGGGAAGGTTCGGCGGGCGCCGCTCGAGGCCAGCGCCGGGATGGCTGCCGGAGGGAACAGCCAGTGCCCCGAGATTCTCGTCTCGTCGCTCGGCTGCACGGGAAGCGCGGTGGCTCCCGGGGACCACCGGGGCAGATGGTCCGCGGGCCAGGCCGCGGTCTGACGGTCCGCCCAGTCGATCGCCACCCGCCGGGTTGCGCAACCCCTCGCCGCCGGGTTGGCGGGGATTGTCTCCTGGTAGCAGCCGAGCGCGCCGTAACCCGAAGCGAAGTCCGCCGGCCCGATTCTGGGCGTATCGGAAGACAGCAGCGCGTTCCGGTCGGCGTCGGTCCACTGGCCGGCGGCTCCGACGTGGAGGCGATCGTCCAACCCCACCCACCACGCCAGCGCCCACGGCTGGCCGATGTGGGTGAGCAATTCGCCGATGGTGCCCTCGCCGGTGACCAGGCCGCCGCATACGTCCGGGAGCGGGAGCGCTCGAGCGGCCGCGTCGAAGGAGACCTCGTCGACGGCGCCCTCTCCGGTCTCGCTCAGGTCCTCAACGATCCACCGCGCCACGGAGACGGGGGACAGGCGCTGGCGTCCGGGCTTGTTCGCGGAGAGGAGGTTGCCAGGGCCTGGCAGCGCGTAGATGGTCCCGTCGTACTCCCTGCCAAAGGTGGCCCAGGTCAGAAAGACCACCCATGCCTCGCGGGCCTCGCCCTCGTCGTCCCAGTATCCGAGCCGCACCGAGCCGATCCTGGCGTGCGCCCGCTCCGTCAGTTCCTCGCGGCCAGAGAAAGGGGCGCCGGTGAGATCGTCCGCCGGTCCGGTGAACTGCCAGTCGGCGACGTCATCGATGCGCGGCTTGTGGCGGGCGGCGAAGAGCACGTAGCAGCGCCCGTCCTGGTCAGCCTGGATTAGAGGGATCTTCGTCCGGCCGTAGGCGTGAGGGATCGGGAGGTCGAGGTTCTCGGTGACCGAGCCGGCCACCTCGCCCCACTGGTCGTAGTCCAGGGTCCTCTCGCCGCCGATGAGCTGGTACAGGTCCCCGAGCTCGAGGACCTCCGCATCACGCAGGTGGGACATCCGCAGCATCGGGCGCGGCCGGCCGAGGATCGGCTGGTCGTCCGACGCCATCGGGATCTGGATCGTCGTCTCGGTGAAGGACGGGGCACCGGAGCATGCGAGCAGCGGCGTCAGCGCGCGCTTCTCGTACGTCCCGTCCGGTTTCAGCTCGCAGGCGTAGATCTTCCCCTTCAGATTCAGGAAGCTCTCCCAGCGGTACTCATGGGATACACCCTTGCCACCCGTGCCGGAGAGGTACGTGGCCAGCTGCCCGTCGGCGTTGTTGAGCTCGAGCACGGCCTGGGCCACACCCGGCAGCTCGGACACGCCCTCCGGGATCCCGTAATTCGTCCGGGGCCGGACCCGAAGCCGCCCATCGACGGGACCATCCGGGAGCGAGAGAGGGCTCGTGGCCCACCGAACGTGCGTCGTTGGCTGCCCCTCGGCGTCGTGGAAGTTGCCCTCGAAGAGCCGGAACTTCGTGCGATACGGCTTGCGGACGTCGACCATCACGGCCCCTTACTCACCGAAGACCACAACGCCGATCGAGTGGACGACGAACGCCTCGTCCAGCGAGCTGGCGATGCCGACTCCGACCGGGAAGCTGTCCTCCCACTGGTTGCGCTCGGAGTCGTTTCTCTCCGCCGCACGCTGCTTCTCCAGGCGGTCGATCGCAACGGTTTCCAGGCGCGGCATCCACCTTGCGCAGCGAATGACACCTCGGTCGACCGAGTAGGCGATCCGGTTGTCGTCGTCGTACGAGGTGGCGTCCTTGACGGCTCCGGCCTTCCAGCCCATGCGGCCGCGGTTGCCGTCGTAGACCATCTGGAAGATGCCCAGCGGGATGTTCCCAGGTGGCCCGGAGAATCGGTGAAGCCCCACCTCGTGTCCTTCGACCCGATGGCCGCACTTCACCATGGCGTCCCGGAGCCAGTCGCAAAACCGGTAGAGCTTGTTCCGGTGATCGGCCGACTCGGGGCCATCGGCGCAGATCCGCAAGCGAACGTCTTTGGTTGGCTCCGCCCCCGGGGCATTGTCGACCCCAGAGTCCCCGACGGCGCGGGCCTTCATGTACGCCTCGAAGCGGAACGAGGTGTTGAGGTATGGCTCATCCTCGACAGGTCCGGAGAGCTTCCGCTCGAGGATTCGGATCCCGCAGTGGTTGGTGCCTCGCTCCGGGCCCCACTCGAAGGTCCTGGCCCTCGTCTTCCCTTGGGGAATGGCAACAGGGAACCAGTCGTCTGGGCTCAGCGCGTTGATGGAGAGGTCGACGATGATCCTCCCCGCGCCGCCGTACCGGATCCCAGCGATGTTGACGGCGTCGTCGGAGACCTCGTAGTGGTCATCCACCCACCGGATCGTCCCGGCCGCCTGCGGCGCCGGGCTGGCGTGCTCGCCGTCGAGGGCCCGGTGCTCACGCTCCCACGCTCGATAGTGGGCCAGCGAAAAGAGCGGGACCGCGTTCAGCCACTCCGGAGTCACCGGCGTTCCAGGGGTGCAGACGAGGCTCGAGAGGTCCGGGATATCGAGAGCCAATGATCACTCCGGGAAGACGGTGAAGCTGAGCGTGGCGACCTGCTCGTTGGGTAGGTTCTGCCAGTCGGTCTCGATGGCGATGAAGTCGGAGCCGTCCCGATACACCACGCCGAAGAACTCCGAGTCGAGCACGAAAGTCGCCGCCCCCAGGAACCGCGACAGGCGCAGGCCGGTGAGGTGCCCGTAGCTGTCGTGCTCGAGCGTGCCAATCGGCGACTTCTCGTGCGTCTCCCCATCGAGGATGCTTGTCCCGATCACAAAGAAGACCTGGCCCATCGTCGCGACCGGGCTCTTCCAGCCGATCGAGATCCACCCGATCGGGAACTTTGGCCCGACGTGCCTGCCGGTCTCCGGGTTGTGCTCGCGGCGGAAGGCGCGCTCCGCTCGTGCCGTCCACTCAGCTTCCGCGTTGAAGCCCGGCCGCTTGGCCGGCACCGCGGCCGGCTTCTCCACACCGCGGACATCGCGCCACGCGTAGAGCATGATGTCCGACTGCCGGGTCGATCCAGGTGGGACGCCTGGACGCAGGATCGGCCAGAGGATCGGGTCAGCCACGGAGAATCCGCTCCATCTCGGTGAAGGTCAACTCGTGCCCCGTGTACACCGGGGCCGACTCGGCCCAGTTCATCCCCGGGGACAGGCGGCCGAGGTAGACGGCTCCGGGCGCATACACGTTCGGCCAGAGCACGAACGGCTTCAGGCCGCCGCCCACCGCACGCTTCAGCAGGTAGAGTTCGGCGTGATCGGCCGCGGTAAGGGTGCCCCACCGCAGCGAAAGGCGGAGGTACTCCTCGCCCGTCTTGACGGCGTCGGAGCCATTGATCACCACCTGGTCGACGGACTCGATCGCCCGGGTGACCTCGCCCCGCCGCAGGTCCGTCGCGAGACCCAGGGTGAGGTAGGCCACCTCCGGAGTGGTCGCCGCCAGAAGATTCGGGACCAACTCGAACTTCCAGAACCGCGCGCTCCGGGCCGTCCAGGCGCCGCCCCAGTCCCGGCGGCCGCCGTTGGTGAGGGCGGACACCAGCGTCCAAGGGCCCGTCGCCGCCGGCCCGGAGTACACGCGCACGGCGGGGTTCATGTACGAGGCCGAGTACAGGTCGAAGACGGCGGCGCAGTTGACCGACATCTCGGCGCCCAGGTCGACCACGATGGCGTGCGTGGTGGCTGCAGCCCCGGCCCGCCAGCACCGGTCGAGCGTCGGGGCCAGGAGTTCGTACGGATCGTACCGATACGCCGCCGCCAGCGGGAAGCCATCGGCGTTGTAGAGCGTGCCAGTCTCGGCGAGGTTCGTGGTGAGGACGCGCATCAGGTGCTCCTCGGCGTCATCGTGGCGCGGGAGAGACTCGAGGCCAGGAGTCCCACCTGGCGATCGTCGAAGAGACGCCCGAGCGCCGGAGCCAGAACCTCCCGGATCACGTCCAGAACCGCCAACGGGTCGAGGGCCTCGACGTTGGCGTGCACCACCACAGAGCCACCGCCGCCGGTCGGCAGGCCCTGCCGGGCGAGCTTGTTGTAGTGGTCGACTGAGGCAAGACCGCCGGCCGCCGCTACCGCCGGCGCCGACAGCGTGTATTCGATTGGATGATCGAACTTCGCGAGCCGAGCGTCGAAGTTGACGCCGGGCAGCGCCGCCAGTCCGGCGCGCCCCTGGGGGATCCCGGGAGAACCGCCGTCGCGGAACATTCCTCCGAGGAAGCCGCTGAGCATCCCGCCGGCGGGGCCTCCGACGGCCGTGCCGATGATGCCGACCGCCCCGGTGATCAGCGCGCCGAAGAGGTCCTTGGGGTCCTTCGTCTTGAAGAATGAGGCCATGCCAGCGCCGATGCCGGCGGCCATCTGCTCGCCGATGGCCCGGTACGCCTTCTCCTTCTCCTGGATGGCCTTCTTCTGGTCCTCGATGAAGCCCCTCTGGAGTTCTTCCGCGCGCTGTTTCCGCTGGTGCTCGGGCCAGAGGCTCTTGGCGAACGCCATCGCGGCCTGCTTCTCCTTGCGATCGGCGAGCGCCGCATCCTCGTTCCCGAACTCCCAAGCCTCCTCGCGCTTTCGCTCCTTCTCGGCGCTCACCTTAAGCCCGAATTCCGACTGGTCAGGCATCTCGCGAAGCAGGCGGTCCAGGGCCGGATCCCCCGTGAGGGACTCGCGCTTGGTCCCCTTCTTCTTGTCCGGGTAGAGGGCCTTCGTGTACCGGTCCCAGGAAGCAGCCCACGCTGGCGTCTGATCGCCAGCCAGCTTGTTGGTCGCGGTGTTGAACAAGCCACGGAGCCGGTAGACCTCGTACTCCGTGGCATCGACTAGCTTCCTCTGCTCGGCAACCCGATCCTCGCCGTAGTACCCGATGGCCTGCTGCCGGCGCGTGAGCTCGCGCCTGGCCAGGGCGAGCTCGCCCTCCTTGGCCTTGAGATCGCGCTCGTACTCGTCCCGGGTCTTGGTGAGGGTAGCGTCTTCGGGCTTGATGCCCTGCTCCTTCAGCCAGCGGAGTTTGATCTCCTCGAGGAGCTTCGCGTTCAGCTCGTCCTGCTGCTTCCTGACTTTAGCCGTCGCCTCGGCGGCCTTCTCGGCCGCCTTCTGGGCTGCTTCGCCTGACTTTGCGAACGTCTCAGAGAGCAGTGCCGCCGCTGAAGTGGTCGCACCGAGGGCGAGGCCGACCACGCCGCCGGTGGCAAACGAGCCGACGATGCCGGAGACCATCCCGGTCACCTTGCTGCTCGCGCCACCGAACGCCGAGGCCGTCCCGTTGGCCATCGACATGACGGCGCTCAGGGGCTCGCGCCAGCTCCTCACGAACTGCTGAGCGGACCGGGCCGAGACGTCGGCGGCCTTGGTCTCGGCCGCGGAGGTCTTCTTGATGATCGCTTCTCGCTCGCGCTCGAACTGGGCGAGGAGCTTCTGCTTCGCCTGCTGGAGTTCCTCCGTCTTGGCCAGGTCCTTCTTGCCAAAGATCTCAAGGGTGACGAGCTGCCTTTCGTACTGCCTCTGCAGCTCCTTCAGCGGGTCGCCCTTGGCGTTGATGTCCCGCATCTGGTTCTGCACCCGCTGGGCGGCGGGCGGCAGCTTTGCCATCTCGGCGGCGACCTGCTTGATCGTCGAGGAGACGGTCTCGGTCGCGGTGTATCGCTGCTCATACACGCCCATTGGCGCGCTCCTCGGCGAGTACGAGAGACAGGTGGGCCTGCTCGTGGTGAAGGGCGACCAGGGCGTCGAGGAGCATGGAGTCCTGGTCCTCGAGGCCGCCGGCCCGAGGGAGGTGCCCCTCGAAGCAGCTCATCCGCGCCGCCATCCGAAGGGCCTCGGGGACGATCGGATCCCACGCCGACCGCGCCGGGCAGAGGTTCACCTCGACACGAAACGGCCCGCCTTCCTTGCGGGTTGGCGGGCCGAGCAGATGGCGTCCTTCGGCGATCAGACAGCCGCAGGCGGGGCAGCCGGCGGGAGCGGAGTAGCGGCGGCCGCGGTGCTCTGGGTCTCGGTGGAACCAGTGCCACCACGCCGCCGCGACCAGTTTTTTCTGGCCACCTCGGAGAGGAGGTTCGCCTCCAGCACCACGTGGAGGAGCTCTAGGAACAAGCAGCCGCCGAGCGGGTACTCGGCCCGGGCCTGCTCGAGGAGGCCGCGGAGGTCCCCGGCCTTCACCGTCTCGCCGTCGATTTCGACGTCGATGCTAGGCCCACGGAGGTAGCCGTCGAAGAGCTGAGCCAGCTCTTCCACCGGCGGCGCCTCGTCGCCCTCGAGCCATCGACGGTGGACCGCGAGCGCGGCATCCCGGAACGCGGTGACCTCGCCGTCGGTCTTCCGCGCGACCTCCACGTCGAACGGCCGCTCCTGCTCGCGATTGCCCGCCCAGCCGGGCGTGGCCGAGTACCAGATGTTTCGCCGTGTCAGCGCCACTGCTCCTCCTAGTTGAACTTCAGGGTGACGTCGCTCTCGCCGTAGGCCGAGAGGACGATGGTGCCCTTCCGCGTCCCGCTCGCGCCGGCGGGCGCGTTGCACTCGACGACGCGGCAGGCGGGCAGGGTCGCGACCATCCGGTTGCCGGCGACGTTGCCGACCGTGACCACCGCCTGGATCGCGGTCTGGTCCTGCCGGAGCCGGTGGAAGATGGCCGGCCCGTCGCCGGTCGTGTAGATGGCGTCGAGGGTGAGCCTGCAGCCGTCGTCGCCGTAGCGGTCGGGTGCGAAGCCGAGGATGTGCTCGCTCCCGGCCTCCTTCTCCCAGAGCACCAGCCCCGGCTTGATCACCAGGCCGGCCTTGACGATCTGCATCCCGACCAGGCCGGCGCCGAGGTCGACCTGGAGGGAGACCTGCGGATCGCCGATCGCCGCGGTGTTCGGGACGACGGGCGCCGGGGCGTAGGGCCGGACCGTCGCCGCCGCGGTGAACGCCTTCGCGGTGGTGGCGGCCTGGGCCCGGACCACGGTGGCGACTGCGGGGGTGACCGAGTTGTCGACCGCGGTGACCTTCATCACCTCGGAGTTCGCGCCCTCGGTCACCTCCACGAACGCGGGGGCGCCGGCGAGCACCCAGGTCTTCTCCGCGAGCGGCAGGGCGGTGGCGCCGATGGCGACCGCGCCCGCGACCTTGTTCCTGTAGACCGTGCTCGCGCGGGTGGCCTTGCCGTTCAGCTCGATCCGCGCGTCGGCGGTGCCGAGGTCCGGGAACGCCAGGTCGCCGTCGAAGAGGCAGCCGGCAAGGAGCTGCCCGAAGCTGCCGTCCTTGTGGGCCCGGGCGAGCCACGCCGACGCCGCGGGGTTGGCGTCCCGGCTGTAGAGCACGTCGGCGCCGACGGTCTCGAGGAGCCCGGCCGCGCGCAGGAGCCGCCCGATGTTGGGTGGGGTCGCCGCCACGCCGGAGCCGACGAGCGGCGCCACCATCTTGATCGGCGTCGGGTCGTAGCCCCCGAGGATCGGCGGGCCCATGCCCCGGTGGCCGAGTTGCTCGGCGTTGGGGATCAGCCGCCGCGCCGCCAGCTCGGACTCGAAGGTGATGAAGCGCAGCGCGTCGGCCGCGGCCGGAGCCGCCGCCGGGCCCGCGCCGAAGGTGGCCTCCAGGCCGCCGTAGACCTGCGCGGTGTGGTCGAGGATCGGAAGTCTCATCTGGCCCTCCTAGAGGCCGACGTCGAAGACCTCGATGTCGAGGTCGAGGGAGACGAAACCGAACGGAACCCGCGTCGTCGCGTTCCCCTTGGGCCGCGGGTTCCAGTCCGGGCTGAGTCCCTTGGGGA
>JAEZJH010000613.1 GCA_023436385.1 Pseudomonadota bacterium | reverse complement strand
GGCGTGGATCGACGACGGGTTCCCCGGCCCGGCCTCCTCGAGCGCCGCGAGCAGCTCGCGCCGGGCCGCTGGGTGGAGCGGTGCGCCCGCCGCCCAGTCGAGGTAGGCGCGCGCCGGAGCCGTGTCGCGCCCGCCCACGCTAGTCCTCGTCGGGATCGTACTCGAGGAGGGGAACCCCGTCCCTCGCCCGGACGCCGAACTCGGCGCAGAAGCGCCGGAGGAGCTGCTTCTTCAGCTCCTCGCGGCCGGTTCGGCCCAGCTTGGCAAGGGGGATCCGCGCGCCGGCCATCTGCCCGTGGCCGCCGGCGGTGCCGCCCAACTCCTCGCAGACCTCGCGGATCAGCCGGCCGGCGTTCATCCGCCGGTCGTTGGTGCGGAGCGAGCAGAAGAGATTCTCCGCGTAGCACGCGAAGGCCAGGGACCACTTCATCCCCTCGAGGGCGAGATGCCGCTCCGCCACCTCCGCGACCATGTCCGGCGCGTAGATCTCGCCGAGATCGGCGATCACCACGTTCCCGTGGACCCGCGCCCGCTCCACCGCGGTGTGGTAGAGCCGGAAGTACTCGGCCGGCAGGCGCGGGTGCTCGATCTGCCCGAGCGCCTCCTTGTCCACGTAGGGAAAGAGCCAGAGGTAGGCCTCGACGTCGGCGTCCTCGGTCTCCCGCCCCAGGTCCCGGGTGTCGGCCTTGATCCCGTAGAAGAGCGCGGTGGCCACCTCGCGGGTGGGCTTCATCCCCAGGGCCCGGAGGTACTCGGTGGCGATGGTGCTGGTGGCGCCGTAGTCCCCGCCGACCTCGGCGTGGGCGGCGAGGTGGCTCTCCGGCCGCTCCGGGTGGTGGTCGAAGACCACGTCGGGGAAGAACCGGGCCGGCAGGGAGTGGTTTCCCATCTCCGGCTGGGTGTCGACCATGCAGATCAGGTCGTGCTCCTCGAAGTCGACCCGGGAGAGGGGAACCGCGGGAAGCCGCAGCACCTTGAGGAGGGCCCGGTTCTCGCTCCGCCCGACGATCCCGCCGTAGGCGATGGTCGAGGGGACGTCGCACCGCTCCTCGAAGATCTGGGCGAGGGCGAAGGCGGCGGCAATGCAGTCGGGGTCGGGGTTGTCGTGGGTGACCACGAGGGCCCGCTCGCGTCCCCGGGCGAACTCCACCAGGTGGATCGCCCGCTCGCGGATCGTTTCCAACCGGCTCTTCACTCCGGCGACGCTCATGCGCTGCACGCCAACCCGGGCGAACGCGGTCGCTTGCGCTCTTGATCCGACGGGCTGCTCCAGTCTGGAAGGACCGGCCATGCTAGGGAACCCTTTCGAGTCGGTCAAACGCCGACGGAGGGGGAACGTAACCACCGAGGTCGGGTCAGCGCGCCTTCACGCTCGTCCGGGAGGGCCCGGGGCCGCTCCGCGCCGCGACGGGGGCGAGGGCCCGGAGCCGCCCCAGCAGCTCGGCGTAGCGCTCCGGGACAGGGGTCTCGAGGACCCCCGGAACCCGCTCGAACCGCCCGTCTTCCTGGAGGAATCGGAACGGGGCCAGGCCCATGGTGCCGTCGCCCGGATCCTCGTGGCGATCGACCCGGCAGCCGAGCGGCTTCTTGCAGTCGTTGAGGTGGAAGGCCTTCACCGTCGCGAGCCCGCCGATCGCCTCGCCGAGCTTCCGGATGGTGCTCCGGAAGCCGGTTTCGGTGGTGAGGTCGTGGCCGGCCGCGAACGCGTGGCAGGTGTCGAAGCAGACCCCGAGCCGGCTTTCGCCGCCGGCGGCCTCCAGGATGCGGCCGAGCTGGTCCGGTTCCCAGCCCAGGGACGACCCCTGCCCCGCGGTGTTCTCCAGCCAAACCGCCACCTGGCCTGGGACCCGGGCGAGCGCCTCCCGAATCGCCGCCCCGATCAGGGCGATCCCGCGCTCGACCTCGGGGTTGGCGCCGGGGTGGACGACCAGCCCGGGCAGGCCGAGCAGTTCGCAGCGGGAGAGCTCGTCGACTAGTCCGTCGATCGACTTCTGCCGGATCTCGGAGGCGGGCTCGGCGGCGAGGTTGAGGAGGTAGGTCGCGTGGGCGAAGGCGGGGATGCCGGCGGCGGCGTGGGCGGCGCGGAAGGCCCGGGCCTCGTCGGGCTCGATCGGCCGCGCCTTCCAGGTCCGGCCGTTCTTCACGAAGATCTGCACGGCGGCGGCGCCGTCGGCGGCCGCGCGCTCGAAGGCCCGGTGCAGCCCACCGGCGATCGACTCGTGAGCCCCGAGGAGCATCTAGGAGGCCTGCCGCGCCTTCTCCCGCTTGGCGCGGAAAAACTTCTTCCCGTTCTCCAGCGAGTTCTGCATCGCCTCGGTGAGGAGGGCGCGGAGCGAGGAGGAGGGGAGCCGCAGCACGTCGTAGTAGCGCTGCCGGTCGATGGCGTGGACGATCGCCGGCGGGTAGCCGGCGCGGAGGAGGTAGATGGTCTGGACCAGCCGCGCGATCCGCCCGTTGTGATCGGCGAACGGATAGACCCGCATCAGGCCCCAGTGCACGTGGGCCGCCTGCTTGAGCGGGTGGAACTCCCGGAACTCCGAGGTGGCGGTGAAGGCGCAGAGCTTCTCCAGCTCCGGGGCGATCTTCGGCGGGTGGAGGATGTCGTGGTAGTAGGCGCGGTGGAGCGGCATCTCCTTGCGCCACAACGCCCCGGGCTTGCCGTCGAGGCCGCGGGAGAGGGTGTGGAACAGCTCCTCGAGGAAGGGGAGCTCGAGGGGCGTCCGGCGGTCGGCCTCCGCCTTGACCCGGGAGAGCGCGTCCCGGTGGTTCCGGACCAGGGTCACCAGGCCGAGCAGCGTCGGGTCGGGCACCACGAAGTACTCGAGCGCGAGGAGGATCTCCTCCTCGGTGAGCACCACGCCCTCGAGCGCGTTCTCGTGGTAGAACCAGGACATCTCGTAGGCGCGCTGGAATTCGGCCGCGTCGCCCGGGCGGGTGTCCGCCAGGTCCCGGAGGTCGTCGCGAAGGTCGTCGATGGCGAGGTACCGGCTGCTCATGCGGTTCGGTGTCTCCTCCTCGCCGGCTCGAACCGGGAAGGAGGTCCCGCGCATTCCGCGGAAGCCGGCGGGGGCCCGGCCGGCGGCGCACCCTAGAACCGCGCCCGCCCCCCGGTCAAGGGCCGGGCGGCACCGGGGTGAGCCAGTCCCGGTACCGGGGCTCGTCGCCCCGCACCGCCCGGAAGAAGGCGGCCTGCAGCTCGCGGGTGATCGGACCGGGGCGTCCGTCCCCGATCGCCCGGTTGTCGACCTCCCGGACCGGGGTCACCTCCGCCGCGGTCCCGCAGAGGAAGACCTCGTCGGCGACGTAGAGGAGGTCCCGGGAAAAGTCCCGTTCCTCCACCGTTTGGCCGCTGTCCCGGGCGATCCGGAGGATCGAGTCGCGGGTGACGCCGGCGAGGATGGCGCTGGAGACGGCGGGCGGCGTGTAGATCACCCCGTCCCGGACGACGAAGAGGTTCTCCCCGCTCCCCTCGGCGACGTGGCCCCGGGCGTCGAGGAGGATCGCCTCGTCGTAGCCGGCGAGGAGCGCCTCGCGCTTGGCGAGGATCGAGTTGACGTACTGCCCGGTGATCTTCCCCTTCACCAGGTTGGCGGTGGTCGGCATCCGCTGGAACGAGGAGATCTTCGCCCGGACCCCGCGCTTCACCCCCTCCGCGCCGAGGTAGGCGCCCCAGTCCCAGGCGAGCACCGCCATGTGGATCGGGTTCACCGCCCCCAGCCCCATCTCCCCGTCGCCCAGCCACGCGATCGGCCGGAGGTAGCAGGCCTCGAGGGAGCTCCGCCGCACCACCTCGACGCAGGCCCGGGACAGATCCTCCGGAGGGCAGGGCAGGTCGAGGAGGCACATCCGCGCCGACTCGAAGAGCCGTCGGACGTGCTCCTTGAGCCGGAAGACGAGGCGCTCCCCACTGGCAGCCCGGTAACAGCGGATCCCCTCGAACACCGCCAGGCCGTAGTGCAGCGAGTGGGTCATCAGCGGCACGGTGGCCCGCGACGCGTCGACCAACTCGCCGTCCACCCAGACCGTCTCCGCGAGCCGGAGCTTCGCCATCGCCACGCTCCTCGGGTTGGGCCCGGGCAGCCGCAATGCGCCGGGATGGGACGATGGGGGTCGCACCGGCCCGGGGTCAACGGCCAGGGCTCTCGGCCCCACGGACCGGCGGGGGGCGGTCGGGGTCCAACCACCCGGCATGCCG
>JAEZJH010000522.1 GCA_023436385.1 Pseudomonadota bacterium | reverse complement strand
AATTGGTAGACACACCATCTTGAGGGGGTGGCGCCGCAAGGCGTGCGAGTTCGAATCTCGCCCTGGGCACCAAAGGAAGGGGAATCCGGTTCACGCCGGGTTCCCCTTTCGCTTTATCGGGGCGGCGTCGGCTGCCTCTTCCCGGCGACGCCTTTACCTTCCGACCCTGGGCGCGCCGCCCCCCGGAATTTCCCGGTCGCCGCCGCGCCCCGGGGGAACCCATGCCCAGGGAAGCGCCGGTCTCCCGGATCCGGGTCTTCGACACCGTGGTCCGGGAGGTGATTCGGGAGACCCACGACACCGTCACGCTGCTCCTCGACGCGGGCCACGAGCCGCGCGACTACCATCCCGGCCAGTTCGTCACCATCGACCCGGCGCAGTTCCCCGCGCTCCGGCAGCAGCTGGCCTTCTTCGAGGAGGCCAAGCAGCGGAAGGAGCAGGTCCGGGCCTACTCCCTGGCGTCGATCCCCGAGGATCCCTGGCTCGCGGTGACGATCAAGGAGGAGGTCTTCGTCCCCGGCGAGACGGAGTATCCGCCGCTGCTCTCCCCGTATCTGGTGCACGGGGCCAAGGACGGGATGAACGTCACCGTCCGCGGCTACTCGGGCGGCTATTGCCTGCCGGAGGACGTGGCGAGCCGCACCGACCACCTGGTGCACCTCGTCGCCGGCTCCGGGGTGGTCCCCAACTTCGCGATGGCCCGTTGGGCCCTCGCCCACCTGCCGTCGGTGCGCCACACCTTCATCGACACCAACCGGACCTGGTCCGACGTGATCTTCGGCGACGCCCTGCAGAAGCTGGAGCGGGCGGCGGAGGGCCGGCTGCAGCTGTTCCATTGCCTGACGCGCGAACCCGCGGACATCCCCGGGGCCCGCCGCGGCCGGATCGACCTCGACCTCCTGAAGGCGGCGATCCCCGACCCCGGCTCCTGCCTGGTCTACGCCTGCGGTCCGGCGGTGGGGCGCTGGGAGAAGAAGGCCGCCAAGGCGCGGGGCGAGGAGCCGCGCCCCCGCTTCCTGGAGACCGCGCAGGCGCTCCTCGCGGAGCTGGGCGTCCCCAAGGCGCACATCCACACCGAGGCGTACGGGTAAGGCTCCCGTCGGGTGGAGGCCGGCCCCCGGTGGGCGGGATTCCTGCCCGGTCCCCGCGCAAGACGCCGTGGGGGACCCCGGACCAGTTCTTCCGGGGGACGGCGGGTTCCTTGTGGCCCGGCGGGGCGGGTGCCTATGGTGCAATGCGTCAAGGCCCCGGAGGCAATTCATGGCGCAGGAGATCGGCAACTTCTTCCGCGACAACGAGGACCTGCTCTTCCAGTTCCACCACGGCCTGGAGTGGCCGGAGCTGGTCGACCTGGTGGAGGCCGGCTACACGCTGCCGGACGGGCCCAGGAACCTCGACGAGGCCAAGGCCTTCTACGAGGGGGCGATCGATGCGGTCGGGGAGTTCGCGGCCAAGGAGATCGCGCCGCGGGAGCAGGCCATCGATCGGCACGGGACGCACCTCGATCCCGCCACCGGCGAGGTGGTGTTCTCGAAGGAGCTCGAGGCGATCTACGCCGGGATGAAGGAGCTGGGGTTCTACGGCCTCTGCGTCCCCCGGGAGCTCGGCGGGATGAACGCGCCGATCGCCATGTACTTCGTGGCCAACGAGCTGATCGCCCGGGCCGACGTCTCCGTGATGACCCACTTCGGCTTCCACGGTGGCGTCGCCCAGTCGCTCCTCCTCTACGCGCTGCGGGAGGGGAGCGCCCGGGTGGAGGCCGGGCGGATCGTCGAGACGCGGTGGGGAGACGCGATCCGCTCGATCGCCGCCGGCGACGCCTTCGGCTGCATGGTCCTCACCGAGCCCGGGGCCGGCTCGGACCTCGCCGCCATCCGCACCCGGGCGGTGGAGCGGAACGGCAAGTGGTTCCTCACCGGCGAGAAGATCTTCATCACCTCCGGCCACGGGCAGTACGGCCTGGTGCTGGCACGGAGCGAGGAGACCCCGGGACTCAAGGGCCTCTCGCTGTTCCTGGTGCCGCGGGTGATCGAGCGGGAGGGGAAGCCGGTGACCAACGTCACCGTCTCCAAGGTCGAGGAGAAGCTCGGCCACCACGGCTCGGCCACCGTGTCGCTCGTCTACGACGAGAGCGAGGGCGAGCTGATCGGGCACCGCGGGCAGGGCTTCGAGCTGATGCTGGCCCTGATGAACTCCGCGCGCATCGGCGTGGGGGTGGAGGGGATCGGCAACGCCGAGGCGGCCTACCGGAAGGCGCGGGACTACGCGGCCGAGCGGCAGACGATGGGCAAGCCGATCGACCAGCACGAGCTGGTGGCCGAGAAGCTCTTCGAGATGGACCTGTGGATCCGGGGCCTCCGGGCGCTCGCCTTCGACTGCATGAACGCCGCGGAGATGGCCTACCGGCTGGAGATCAAGAAGCTCTACGACCCGCCCCGGGACGAGGCGGGACTGAACGGGCTCAAGGCCTCCTACCACCGCTACGCCCGCCGGGCGCGGCGCCTGACGCCGCTCCTCAAGTACCTCTCCGGCGAGAGGAGCGTGGCGATCTGCCGCGACGCCATGCAGATCCACGGAGGGATGGGCTACATCGACGAGACCGGGATCCACAAGCGGCTCCGGGACGCGCTGGTGCTCCCGGTCTACGAGGGCACCTCGCAGATCCAGGCGCTGATGGCCACCAAGGACCAGCTGATGTGGACCACCCGCGATCCGGCGGGGTTCCTCACCCGGCTGGCCCGGGCGCGCCTCGGCTCCCGCACCGCGCCGACCCCGCTCTGGCGGGACGTGAACCGGGCCCAGGCGTTCGCCCTGGGGGCGATCGAGACGGTGGTGCTCCGGATCTTCGGGCAGAAGGTCCGCACGGAGTGGGAGGAGGGGCTGAAGGGCCAGAACCCGGCGGCGTTCGGCCGGTACCTGACCCGGCAGTTCCTCCGGAACAGGGACGTGAAGGCCGACTTCGCCCACGGGCTCCTCCACGCCGAGCGGCTGGCCCGCATGCTGGGCGACGTGGCGATCGTCAAGGCGCTCGCCCGGCAGGCGGATCGGTTCCCGCACCGCAAGGCGCTGGCGGAGGCCTTCCTCCACCGGGCGATGCTGCGGCTCGAGAGCACCGCCCGGGAGATCGAGGCGGACGACGGCCGGGTGTTCCAGGCGATCGCGGCGAAGGGGGAGCTGAAGGAGTCCGCGTAGCCGCGGAGCGGGGGCCGCGGGCAAGCGCCGCGGTTACCGGAGGTGCGAGACGCGATTACCCGGGGTGACCGGCGTCGCGTAACCGGGGGACAGGCGGGTCGTCGTCGAGACGATGGCTCGCCTGTCCACGACCCGATGCGTGTGTGTATTTCTGCTCTCCGCGGCGCTGCCGGGCGTGGCGGGGGCGGACGACTCGCTGGCCCGGGGGATCGACCCGGTCGCGGCGAAGCCGGCGGCGACGATGTCGGGGCTCCTGACGCTCGAGGGAGCGCGGGTGGAGTCGCGGCGGTCGTGGGCGCTCGGGCTCGACGCGGACCTGGTGGACGGGCTCCTCGCCTTGCGGATCGGCGACGAGCGGGTGGGGGAGCTGGTCGAGCGGCGGCTCGACCTGCACCTCACCGGCGCCTACGTGATCGCCGACGGGGTCGAGCTGGCGGTAGACCTGCCCTTCACCGCGTGGCAGCGGGACGGCTTCGGCCGGCTCGAGGACGCGACCGGGTTCGCGGCGGAGGCGCCGGGGGCGAGTGGGTTCGGGGACGCGCGGTTCCTCGGCAAGGTCCGGCTCCTTGACGAGGACCGGGCCCCGGTGTCGGTGGCGGTGGTGGCGGAGGTGCGGGCGCCGACCGGCGACGGGGACTCGTTCCTGGGCGAACGCGGCTGGCTGTTCGCGCCGCGGCTCGCGGTGGAGCGGACCTTCGGCGGCAAGCTCCGGCTCGCCGGGGAGGCGGGCTACCGGTGGCGCGAGTCGCCGGGGCGGTTCCTCAACCTGTATGCGGGAGACGAGATCACCCTGGGGGTCGGCGGCTCCTACGCGCTCCCGGCGGTGGGCCTCCTCGAGCGGTGGGCGGCGCTGGCGGAGGTGACCACGGCGACGCCGGCCCGTTCGCCGCTGGTCGCCGGGGGCGAGGCGCTGCAGAACGCGGCGGAGTTGCTCGCCGGCCTGCGGGTCGGGCTGGGCGGCTGCTTCGAGGGGACGGTGGCCGGCGGCACCGGGATCGCCGCGGAGGCGGGCGTGGGCCGGGAGTCCTGGCGCCTCCTCGCCGGCGTGCGGTGCGTGCAGGTGAGCCACGACCGGGACGGCGACGGGCTCGACGACGACGTGGACACCTGTCCCGATCACGCGGAGGACCGGGACGGCTTCCAGGACGCCGACGGCTGCCCCGACCCGGACAACGACGCCGACGGCCTGCCCGACGACGACGACCTCTGCCCGGACGACGCGGGGCCGGAGCAGTACGACGGCTGCCCGGACACCGACGGGGACGAGATCCCCGACGTCGAGGACCGCTGCCCGAAGGTCCCCGGCTCCGCGAATCGCGACGGATGTCCGCCGGTGGGCCCGCCCTACGTGCAGGTCGAGGAGGACCGGCTGGTGCTCGCCGCCTCGGTCCGGTTCGACACCGGACGGGATACGGTGACGCCCGACTCGCGCGGCATGCTCGACGAGGTGGCGGCGACGCTCACCGCGCACCCGGAGCTGAAGAAGGTGCGCGTCGAGGGCCACACCGACGCCCACGGCCCGGAGGCGTTCAACCTCGACCTCTCCCGCCGGCGGGCGCGGACGGTGGTCCGGGAGCTGGTGGCCCGCGGCGTCGCGGCCGAGCGCCTCGCCTTCGAGGGCTACGGCGAGGCGCGGCCGGTGGCCGACAACGGCACCGCGCTGGGCCGGGCCAAGAACCGCCGGGTGGAGCTGACGATCGTGGAGCGGACGGCGAGGTAGCGACTCGGCCGGGCCCGTGGCCAATCCCGTGCCGGTCCCGAAGGTCCGGGCGCGACTACTCGGCGCAGGCCTGCTCGATCCGGACCCGGTCGCCGTGCTTCAGGCGGCACGACTCCTCGAGGGTGACGCGGGCGGGGCCGCCGGTGCTGGCGGGCTCGAAGCGGAAGCCGTCGTCGAGCCGGCAGGTGACCTCGTCGCCGGCGGCGCGGACGACGGTGACGCGGAGGAGGCGGCCGTCGGGCGGGGCGGCGGCGAGCTCGAGGGTCTGGGGTGCGTTGACCAGCTCGGCGATGCCGGAGAGGGCGGCACCGTAGTCCTCCTCGCAGATCGAGGCGAGGAAGCCGTGGTCGCCCAGGGCGTCGACCAGCTCGCGGTAGCGGACGCCGGTGCCGTAGGCCTCGTCGGCGCCGTTCCGGCAGCGCTCCGGAACGCGGGCGTCGT
>JAEZJH010000192.1 GCA_023436385.1 Pseudomonadota bacterium | reverse complement strand
CTGCACCCCTCCCCACCCCCAGCCCCGAGGCGCTGCGCGCCCGCTGGGCCGGCCTCGCCCGCCTCACCGCGGAGGTGACGCAGGTGAAGGAGGGCCGTTACTGGGCCCGTCCGCTGGAGAGCCGGATCCGCCTCCGCTACGCCGCCGGCCGGATCGAGTGGGAGACCCTGACCCCGGTCGCCTCGCTGGTCACCATCGCCGGCGACCGGATCACCGTGGCCGCCGCCGGCGCCCCGCCCCGGGAGCTCGACGCCGCCAAAGATCCGCGCTTCGCCGGCCTGCTCCGGTTTCTCCGGGCGCTCCTCGCCCTCGACCTCGACGCCGTGGAGCGCGACTTCGTCCTCGCCTACGGCCCGGGGGAGATCGTCGCCACGCCGCGGGAGGGATCGGCGATGCAGCTCTTCACCGCGATCCGGATGAGGTTCGACGCCGCCGGCGAGCTGGTCGGCCTCGACCTCGAGACCGCCAGCGAGCGGACCCGCCTCTCGTTCCACGAGGTCCGCCGGGAGAAGGGCGCGTGAAGCGGCTCCTCGCCGTCCTCCCGGCGGTCGCGCTCCTGGGCTTCCTCGCCGCGTACGGCGTGCGCTTCGAGGACGATCCGATCCGCTCGCTCTCCCACCCGGATCCGGCGATCGCCGCGGTCTTCGACCGGTACCAGGAGAAGAGCCCGTTCCGCGGCAAGATCTTCGTCGAGCCGGGGGAGCTCTCTGCCGCCGAGCTGGAGGGGCTCCTCGCCTCGCTGGCTGAGGCCGGCTACCGGGAGGTCGCGCTCTTCGAGCGGCCCGCCCAGCGGGAGCTCCTCGCCCTCGCGCCGCTCCTCTCCGCGGAGGAGCTCGCCGCCCTCTCCACCGACGAGGCGATCCGGGCCCGGGCGGAGGCGGCGATCACCCTGGCCTCCCTTCCCGGCGGCGACGCGGCCCTCGGCGAGCTGGAGGCCGATCCCCTCGGCCTGGGCCCCGCGCTCCTCGCGAAGCTCGCCGGCGGCGGTGCGGGCGGAGGCGGCCCGGCGGTCCGGGTGTTCGCCAGCCCCTCGCCCCTGGAATACACCAAGGTGGAGGCGGCGGAGGCGGCGCTCCGGCCCCTGGGCGAGCGGGTCCACGTGATCGGCGGGGACTTCTTCTCCCTGGCCAACTACCGGGCCGTATCGCGAGACATCCTGGTCTGCTCGATCCTCACCCTGGTGTTGAACCTCGCCGTCTTCTTCCTCTTCACCGGCCGCTGGGCGCTCCTCGCGCTCCTGTTCCTGGGATCGGCGGTCTCCTACGCCACCGGCCTCCTCGCCATCCGCGCCTTCTACCCCGAGGTGTTCACGGTGGTCCTCGCCTACACCTCGACCTTCGTCGGCTTCAACAACGAGTCGCTGGTGCACCTCTCCGGCGTCGAGGACGAGGCGGCCGAGCATCGGAAAGGCTCGTGGCTGGGGATCGGCTCGGCGATCGGCACCACCGCCATCGGCTTCTTGGTCCTCCTCCTCGCCCGCTCGGAGATGATCCGGCAGATGGCCCTCGCCTCCCTGGGCGGCCTGGTCGGCTTCCTGCTGTTTCTGATTCCCTTCCGCCGGACGCTCCGGGGGATCCGCTTCCGCGGCCTGCCCCTGCCGACGGTCCGGATCCGACCGGCGGTGCTGGCGAGCCTGTGTCTCGCCTGTGTCGCCGGCGTGCTCGTCATCGGCGTGCCGCGGGTCGAGACCCGCATCGACACCTTCCGGTTCGAGACGCCGGAGCTGGTTCGGGCCACGGAGCACTTCTCCGCCCGCCTCGCGGCCCTCTCCCTGGGCGAGGTGGTGGCGGTGCCGGTCGAGCGCGACGACACGCCGTCGGCGGCCCTCGCCGGACTGGTCGAGACCGGGCTGGTCGACACCTCGAAGCACCCGCTCTCCCGCTTCCGCCCGGCGGAGGAGCAGCGGCGCTCGCTCGAGGTCCTGCGGGCCGGTTGGGCCCGGGCCGCGGCGGGCCTCGACGCGCACCTCGCCGAAGCCGGGCTCCGGCTGGCGTTGCCCCCCGAGGCGCCGGCGCTCGCGCCCCTCGACGAGTGGGAGTTCCTCGACCGGATCGGCGCGATCGGCCCGGTCCGCTGGGCCGATCGCGAGGGGGAGCGGCGCTTCGTCTTCGCCGGGCTCCGCCCCGGGGTCTCCGCCGCCGGCCTCCCGGGCCTCCACCCGCTCGGCCCGCAGCCCCACTACAACGCGCTCCTCACCGGGATCTCCCGGGAGCTGGGGTGGCTGTTTCTGGCGGGCCTGGGGGTGATGGCCTTGTATCTCGCCTGGCTCCAGCGCCGGCCGGTGCGGGTGCTCTACGTGTTCGCCCCGCTGTTTCTCTCCGCCCTGGGCTTCGCCGTCCACGCCCGGCTCACCGGCGGGACACTCAACGTCATCCACCTGATGGGCTTCTCGCTGGTGATCGCCCTGGCCATCGACTACACCGCGGTGGTGGTCTCGTCCGGGCACCGGGAGGTCGAGCTCTCCAAGGTGCTCCTCACCGGCGCCTCCACCCTGGCCACCTTCGGCGTCCTCGTCTTCGCGCAGCACCCGGTGCTCCGGGACCTGGGCGCCACCGTGGCGATCGGCTGCGCCATCTCGCTCGCCTTCGCGCTGTTCGTGCGGCTCGACGAAGGGGCGCGACCGTGAGCCGGCGGCTCTCCTGGATGATCGCCCTGGCGCTGGCCGGCTGCGCCGGCGCACCGGTGGCCCCCGGGGCCGAGGTGTATCGCTTTCCGCCGGCCTTCGACGTGGTCCAGAGCGTGGTCGTGGACCTGGCCTCGGACCCGGACCAGACGCTCCTCGCCAGCCTCTCCCGGAGACCAGAGGGGCTCGAGGTCTCGTTCTTCGATCCGGTGTTTCAAACACCGCTCTTCCGGATGACGCTCCGGGACGGCGTCGTCCGGGAGGAGCGCTTCGTCTCCGCCGGCCCCTCCGCCGCGCAGGCCAAGGAGCTGCTCGAGACCCTCGACCGGCTCTACGGCGCGGAGCTCCGGGACGGTGAACTCTCCACCTTCCGGTACCGGTTCACGGCGGCGGAGTTTCGCGACTTCGGGACCTGCCGCTTCCCGGCCCGGATCGAGCTCCTACCCCGGGCCGGGCCGGTCGAGCGGATCACCGTGCGGACCCTCGACGCCGACTGCGAGCCCGGATCGACGGCGGAAGGGCCGCCGACCCGCGACGCCGCTACTGGAAGGTAGCGGAGAAGCTCAGCGCGAACGAGGTCGCGCTGTACTCGAAGTCGTCCTCGTCCTCCAGCGAGGCAGCGAAGAGGTTGGCGCCCACGCCGAGACCCCACTGGTCGCCGATCCACCACTCCTTCCCCACGCCCAGGCGGAGCCCGATGCCGGACGCCTCGCCCGAGCCCTCCTCGTTGACGATTCTCACGGCCTTTCACCCCCTCGCGTAGGTTCTTCTCACCGGCTTTCACCCCCTTGAGCCCGGGATTCTCAGGGGCTTGCACCCCTCCGCG
>JAEZJH010000191.1 GCA_023436385.1 Pseudomonadota bacterium | reverse complement strand
CCCGCCCGGCGAGCCCTCCGTAGTCAGGGAACCCCTGCCATCTCCGCGACTTGGAGCACGAGACGCTCGCCTTTTGCGGTGCACTGCGTAGTCACGACCAGAGGCTTGACCGGCAGAGTTGCGCCTGGTAGCTTGCGGGCATGGCTACCAGGGGCGGTGCCGTCCATGTCGTCACGACCCGGCGCGAGAAGAAAGGCAAGGTCTACCTCACCCACCTCCTGCGGCGGAGCTACCGCGAGGACGGCAAGGTCAAGAACGAGACCCTGAGCAACCTCTCCCATCTGCCCGACGCGGCGATCGATGCGATTCGCCGGATCCTCCGCGGCGAGGACCTGGCTCCCGTCGGCGAGATCTTCGAGATCACCAGGTCCGCGCCCCACGGCGACGTGCATGCCGTGCAGGTGGCGATGCGGCAGTTGGGCTTCGCATCCCTGCTCTCGTCGCGTCCATGCCGGGAGGTGCAGTTGGTCACCGGGATGGTGGCGGCCCGCATCGTCGCACCGCACACGAAGCTCGCGACCACCAGGTGGTGGAGGGACTCGACCCTCGCCGAGGATCTCGGGATCGCCGACGCGACGGAGGACGACCTTTACGCGGCGATGGACTGGCTACTGGAGCGACAGAAGCCGATCGAGAAGAAGCTCGCCGCCCGCCACCTCGACGAGAAGAGTCTCGTCCTCTACGACCTCAGCTCGAGCTACTTCGAGGGCAAGACGTGTCCGTTGGCGAAGCTGGGCCACAACCGCGACGGCAAGGTCGGGAAGCTCCAGGTCAACTACGGCCTACTCACCGATCGCCGCGGCTGTCCCGTGTCCGTTTCGGTGTTCGACGGCGCGACCGGAGATCCGAACACGCTGATGCCGCAGGTCCTGAAGCTCCGGGAGGACTTCGGCATCGGCAGCGTCGTGTTGGTCGGCGATCGCGGGATGATCTCGCAGAAGGCCGTCGAGCAGTTGCGCGGCGACGAGGGGCTGGCGTGGATCACCGCGTTGAAGTCGACGCAGATCCGTGCGCTCGTCGAGGGTGGGCACCTCCAACTCGGGCTCTTCGACGAACGAAACCTCTTCGAAGTCGAGCACCCGGACTTCCCAGGCGAGCGGCTCGTGGCTTGCCGGAACACGGTCCTCGGCCGCCTCCGCGCACACAAACGTCAGTCGCTGCTGGACGCCACCGCCGGCGAACTCGAAAAGGTGCGCGGGATGGTGGAACGCGGGCGGCTGCGAGGCAAGGCGGAGATCGGCGTTCGCGCCGGCCGGGTGATCAACAAGTACAAGGTCGCCAAGCACTTCAAGCTGACGATCGAGGACAACGCCTTTTCGTTCGAGATTCGCAAGAGCACTGTATCTGCCGAGGCCGCACTCGACGGTCTCTACGTCGTCCGGACCAGCCTTGCTGCCGAGGAAATGAGTGCCGAGGAGGCGGTCCGGACCTACAAGGGACTGAGCACCGTGGAGCGCGCCTTCCGGACGATGAAGTCGATCGATCTCAAGGTGCGCCCGATCCACCACCGCCTCGCGGACCGCGTGAAGGCGCACATCTTCCTCTGCATGCTCGCCTACTACGTCGAGTGGCACATGCGTGAAGCCTGGCGCCCGATGCTCTTCGCCGACGAGGACCAGTCGGCAAAGGGATCGCGGGATCCGGTGGCTCCGGCAAGGCGGTCGGCGGCAGCGGAGGTCAAGGCGCAGACTCACACGCTGCCCGACGGCACGCAGGCGTACTGCTTCCGAACGCTGATGGAGAACCTGTCGACCATCGCCCGCAATACTTGCCGGGCGCCAAGCGGGGGCGAAGGAGCGCCGACTTTCCAGGTCGTCACCAACGCGAGTTCGCTGCAACGACGGGCGCTCGAGTTGCTGGAGAACATCAAGGCGTAGTCAGAACTCGGGAGCGGTCATGTTTGGCAGCCCTTGGTTCTGACTACGCTTTTTGTCTTTTCGGGGATGGAACTTCAGGCTAGAGCCACGGTCCTTGCGCCAGGGCGTTGCTCTGTTCGTCAGTACCAGCTCTGGAGTTGGCGCAACCAGGCCTGTCGCCGGGCCTCGGCCTGCTGGTGTTCGCGGATGAGCGCGAGGACCTCTCGGGTATTCCGGTAGTTCGGGTCTTCATCCGAGACCCGCTGCAGCTCCCGCGCTGCAGCGGAGTAACGGTCGTCGCCGAGTAGGGCGATCGCGTAGAAGTAGCGGGTCTGGATATTCGAGGGATCCAAGGAAAGCGAGCGCTCGAACTCCTCGATGGCCCCGTCGTAGTTCTTCAGCTGCCGATAAACGTCGGCCAGCGACGAATGGTATTCGGCGTTGTCGGGCTCCATCCGGACCGCCTCACGAAACTCTTCAACCGCCCGCGACTGGTTGTTGGTCAGGTTCTTGTTATCTCGATAGACGTAGCCGAGTGCGTAGTGGGTCTCGGGGAGCGGGAAGAGCCGCAGGGAGCGCTGCAGGGCGTCCGTCGCCTTCTCGTAGGCGCCCGCATGGTAGGCGGCGTTACCCTTCGCGAGGAATATCCGCGCCTCGGCTTCCTCGAGCAAGGGGTGTTCGCAGCCGCGCTCGCGAAGGAGGGTCGTTCCCTCGATCGCCTCGTCGTGTTGCCCGGCAGTGACCCGGGCCAGCGCCCTCGAGAGGATGAGGCCGCAGTCGGCGATCCTCCATCCCTCTCCGGTCTTCGAGAGCACGAGCCGTGCCCCGAGGGCCTCTCCGGCGGTTTCGACGCCCTCGGCCCCGGGTTCCGCCGGCTGTGCCTCAACCCGCTTTCGGAACGACCGCCTGGCGATTCCACGGTCTCCGATGTTCTCCACGCCCTCGATCACCGAGACGGTGTCCTGGCCCCGGTACATGGCGTCGACGGCGGCCGGGCCGACGTAAGCGAAAACCGCGGGTTCGAGCCACTGGCTGGCTTCAACGGTCTTTCCGGCATTGAGCAAGGCCGCATACCGCTTGGCCGCATACTCAGGTGTCGTCGTGTGGTGCCACCAGGCACCCAGGCCGAGCAGCCCCAGGACCACGACGGCGGCGCCACCGCCGATAAACCAGGCGAATCGGCTCCGTCCGGAGGAAGGGAGCGGCGTGTCGTTCGGAGGCGTCGACTCCGTGTCCGCCGGTTCAGATGGTGAAGGGGGCGAGGGCAGAATCGGTGGCGGAATCGGGTCCGCCGTCACGCCGGGCGAGGTGTCGCGTTCGACGCGTTTCCCGCATTTGCTACAGAAGAGGGCGTCTTCGCCGAGAGCAGCGCCGCACCCGGCACACGCCTGCATGGTTGGCATAACCCCTCCTGTCCAGAGGAGCATAGCCCGGCAGTTTACTGGGAGTGAAGCCTCTTTTCGGCTGTCTGGCAGGACTGAGCCGGGACCAGCGCGGTCGTCGAGAGGGTGAGCTCTCGGTTTCTTCTGGTGGCTTGGGCGCCATGGCAGGCTATGGCCAACACGGCGCCATGATCTCGATGGACGGAGCCGAACCAAGGCGTACCCCGGGCGCTCTCTGGGCTTCGTGCGGCGCCGCCAACCGGTCGTAGTCATGGACCCGGGGCAGGGGTATCGCCACGGAAGCCCCGAGCTGCTGCTCGAGGAGCGCAAGGGGCGCGGAGGACCGCCTACGTCGACTCCTGGGTGATCCCACGGCGTGCGCTCGGCCGGCGCCGGAGGGCCCACAGCGCCAGGCCGCCGAGGAGCGCGATCGCGCCGTTCGAGCCGCCCGATTCGGCGGCGCAGCCGCAGTCGTTGCACGGCGGTTCCCACTCCCGTTGCTTTGCCCGGCATTCGCTCGGCGAAGCCAGGGCCGCCGCGAGCACCTCCTGGGCGGGAACGAGGTTGTCGTAGCAGTCGTAGTCGTCGCCCTCGAGGGGCAGGACGGACGCGTTGTAGTACTCGCCCGGCGGGATTTGGCTCTGGCGCTGGAGCACGATCAGCCGCGAGCCGACGGGGAACGCCTGGGGCAAGCTGAGGCCGTCGACCGCGATGCGTTCGCCGACCGTGAGGGGGTCGAGGCCGGCCGGGATCTCCACCTCGGCCTCGAGAGAGTTGTGTTCGACGTCGCGGGAGACGACGGTGCCGATGAACCCCCGGGTTGCGTCGACACAGATCGGGTGCCCGCAGCCGTCGACGCAGGAGGCCGATCCGTCCGTCGGCACGACGACTAGTCCCAAGGTCACCGCCAGCGCGAGCACTCGCATCTTCGCCTCCCCGTCGAATTTGCACCCATCCTAGCAGCGGGGGCTCGGGCCCTCGCCGTATACGGCCAGCCCCGCGCCGAGCATCTGACGCAGGAACGGGAGCGGCCGGGCCCGTGGGAGCCCGGCCGCCGGTGCCGCGGAAAAG
The DNA here is from genome assembly GCA_023436385.1 of Pseudomonadota bacterium. Lineage (GTDB taxonomy): Bacteria > Myxococcota > Myxococcia > Myxococcales > Vulgatibacteraceae > JAEZJH01. Next base: position 4,037 of record JAEZJH010000191.1, on the reverse strand, counting down.
GCGAGACGGCTACCGCTTCGCGGCGGCGAGCTTGTCGAGCGCGCCCTGCAGCCCCTCGTGGAGCGCCTTCACGTCCTCGGGCTTCCAGGTCGCCTGGTCCGCGCGGACGAAGGTGGTCTTGTCCTGGCGGTTGTCGAAGCGGGCGATGGGGAGGTGGAAGGCGCGGCCGTGGGCTTTCACGGTGACCGAGCCCGGCTGCTCCGCGTGCTCCTCGAGCCAGGTCATGTCGTCGCAGCCGTAGTCGCCGAGCATCACCGCCATCGGCACGCCGTGGTTCAGGATCGAGCCCGGGTCGTTGGGATCGGTGCGGGCGGTGTTCTTCCGGCGCGACTCCTCCGGCGTCACCCAGACGTAGAGGATGGTCGACTTCTCGAGGATCGCCGGGGAGAGGAGGCCGAGCGAGTAGCCGTAGCCGAACGGCGCGGCCAGCGGCATCGCCGAGCCGTCGGCGCCGCCCCGGGCGAACTCGATCACCAGGGTCTTGCCGGCGAGCGAGGTGGGGAGCTTCGCCAGGTCGCTCTCGAGGTCCCGGGCCTCCCGCTCGATCGCCGCCGCCACGCCGGCGCGGACCGCGTCGGCGAGCAGCGGCAGCCGGGGCGCGAAGCCGACCTTGGCGCTGGCCCGCTCGAGGCGGTCGAAGAGCGCGAGCGCCGCGTTGGCCGAGGGCGCCGGCCGGGCGCCGACGAGGTGGGCGTGGTCCTCGTTGAGGAGCTCGATCAGCGTGCCCCAGTCCCGGGGATCGAGGAACGGGCGGTCCGAGGCCTGGAAGTAGATCCGCCCGGCGCCACGGGCGGCGGCCTCGTCGTCGATCCGCCGCATCAGGTGGACGTACGGGAAGTCGTCGAGCTGGACCGTCGGGCCCATGTGGAAGTCGTCCGCGCACTGGGCCGGCGTCAGCGAGGCGAGGTACTTCCGCACCTCGGACTTGCCGGAGGCGGGGAGGGCGAGGAGGAGGACGGTCTCGAGGACGTTCGACATCAAGGAACTCCGGATCGGCGGGACAGCCGAAGGTGCCGCCGTTTTATCGCGAGCCGGCCCCGGTGCAAACCTGCCGCGGGGGCCGGGCCCCGTCCGCCCGCCCGGCGCCCGTCCGGCAGCCTTCAAATGCCGCGGGGAACCGCCGGTTCGCATGTCCATGGCCGCGCGCGATCGGACCGGTGGCGTCAATCCTCGCGCTGCACGGTGAGATCGGCGAAGTCGGGCAATTCCGCGGCCAGCTCCTCCCGGAGGCGCTTCACCATCCGCGCCTCGAGCTGCCGGGCGCGTTCGCGGCTGATCCCGAACTTGTCTCCGATTTCCTGGAGGGTGAGCGGCTCGTCGCTCATCAGCCGGTGCTCGAAGATGTACTTCTCCTTGCCCTCGAGGGTCTTGGCGAAGCCCTCGAGGTGGCGGCGGAGGACCGCCTTCAGCTCGGCGTCGCCCAGCGACTCCTCGGCGCCGGCGCCGTGACCGGAGAGCCGATCGCCGACGGTGGAGCCGCCGTCCTCGCCCACCGGCATATCGAGGGAGGTCTCGTCGCCGGAGAGGCGGCGATCCATCTCCTCGACCTCCTGCTCGGTGACGTCGAGGCGCTCGGCGAGGAGCTTGGGCCCGGCCTCGTAGCCCTCGGCGGCGAGCTTCTGCTGCTCCTTGCGGAGGTTGAAGAACAGCTTCCGCTGGGCCTGGGTGGTGCCGAGTTTCACCATCCGCCAGTTGTCCATCACGAAGCGGAGGATGTAGGCGCGGATCCACCACGCCGCGTACGAGGAGAGCTTCACGCCCTTGTAGGGATCGTACTTCTTCACCGCGTGCATCAGCCCGACGTTCCCCTCCTGGATCAGGTCGAGGATGCTGAAGGCGGCGCGGCGGTACTCGTAGGCGATCTTCACCACCAGGCGCAGGTTCGAGGCGACCAGCCGGTAGGCGGCGTCGAGGTCGCCGGTCTCCCGGTACTGGACGGCCAGCTCGTGCTCCTGCTCCCGGGAGAGCACCGGGTGCCGGGAGACCTCCTGCATGTAGCGGGCGAGCGGATCGGTGCGGGAGAGGGCGCTCGTCCCGGCGGGCACCAGCGCGGTCCCGATCTCCGGCTCCTCGTCCTCGGCCGGCAGGAGCGCCCGGGCGGCGGGCGCCGCGGCGTCCAGCTCCTCGGCGCCCTTGACCAGCTCGGCCTCCAGCTCCTCGGGCTCGAGGACCTCGGCCTCGCGCTCTTCCTCGACCACCTCCGGCTCGACCGCCGCCGTGGCAGCCTTGGAACGGGGCGCGCGGGCGGGCTTCCGGCGGGGGGAGGGTGTACGGGCGGCCCTGGCGGCGGTCGCCTTCGGGGCACGGGCCCCGCCGCTACCGCTCCCGGTGGTCTTCCGGGTGGTCCTGGATCCGCCTTCTCGCTTGGTCACCAAGGGTCTCTCCGCCGAACGGTCGGCGTTGCACGGCGAAGTTGGCATCTGATATAGGCCTTCCACCATCTTTGCAAGCCCGGGTGGAGCGGTTCTAACCTCCCGTCGATGCGGCGAAATTTCTCGCCCGCGGACGGGGAAAACGCCCCCGGGCAGGACGACTCACCATGGAAGAGACCACCATCCCCGGGACGGCGCCGGAAGGCGCTTCCGCCGCCGAAGCGGCCCCCGCCGCCAGCGACTACGTCGCCGAGGTCGGCTTCGAGGAGCTGGGGCTCTCGGACGAGCTGCGCCGGGCGATCGCCGACCACGGCTACACCATGCCGACGCCGGTGCAGGCCAAGGCGATTCCCCTAGTGCTGGCCGGTCGCGACCTGATCGTCCGGTCGAAGACCGGTACCGGCAAGACCGCGGCCTTCTCCATCCCCATGCTCGAGAAGCTGCCGGCCGGCGCGAAGCGGCCCCTGGCCCTGGTGCTCTGCCCGACCCGCGAGCTGGCCAACCAGGTCGCCGCCGAGGCCGCCGCCCTGGCCAAGTACAAGGACCTCCGGGTCACCGCCATCTACGGCTGCGCCTCGATGGACCAGCAGGTCCGCGCGCTCCAGGAGGGCGCGGAGCTGATCGTCGGCACGCCGGGCCGGGTCTACGACCACATCCGCCGGGGCACCCTCGACCTCTCGGGCGCCAAGTTCGCCGTCCTCGACGAGGCCGACGAGATGCTCTCGATGGGCTTCTACGAGGAGGTCACCCGGATCCTCGACCACGTGGGCAAGGACCGGCAGACGCTGCTCTTCTCCGCCACCGTGCCCCCGGACATCGACCGGCTGATCCGGAAGTACCTCCACGACCCGGAGACGCTGCTCCTCTCCGGCGACGTCTACACCGTGGAGGGGATCAACCACGTCGCCTACAAGATGGTCGACGCCTATCCGAAGCCCCGGAATCTCCTCTATCTCCTCGAGCTGGAGAACCCGGAGAGCGCGATCATCTTCGCCAACACCCGGGACGACACCTCGCTGGTCACCGCGGTGTTGAACCGGAACGGCTACGACGCCGAGCTGCTCAACGGCGATCTCCCGCAGAAGGAGCGGGAGCGGGTGATGGCCAAGGTGAAGCGGGGCGAGGTGCGCTACATGGTGGCCACCGACATCGCCGCCCGGGGCATCGACATCTCCGACCTCACCCATGTGATCAATTATTCGCTCCCCGAGGACGCGGCGGTGTATCTGCACCGCGTCGGCCGCACCGGCCGGATCGGGAAGACCGGGACGGCGATCTCGCTGATCGGCGGCCGCGACTTCCTCACCCTGGGGACCCTGCAGAAGCAGTACGGGGTGAACTTCGAGCAGCGGAGCCTGCCCACCGCCGAGGAGGCGAAGAAGCTCTGGAGCGAGCGGCACATCGCCCAGCTCCGGGAGGGCATCGGCACCAGCGTCTTCGAGGCCTTCCTCCCCTTGGCCAAGGAGCTGAAGACCCGGCCCGACGGCGAGCACCTGATCGCCTACGCGCTCAAGTACTTCTTCCAGCACTACCGGATGGACAAGATCGCCGCCGAGCGGGCGCGGGAGCGCGAGGCCGCGGGGGTCACCGCCGAGGACCTGGCCGGCGGCAAGCCGGAGCGCCGCGGCGAGAAGGGCCGGCGGCGCGAGAAGGGCGAGCGCCGGG
>JAEZJH010000225.1 GCA_023436385.1 Pseudomonadota bacterium | reverse complement strand
GCCTCCGGGGGGGGGGGGGGGCGGGGGGGGGGGCGGCGGCGGTCGCCCTCGCCCTCGGCGTGGCCGCCGTGCTCGCCTCGTGGATCCCCTTCGTGGGCCTCGGGCTGGGCGCGGCGGCGCTCGTCCTCGCCGTCCGGGACCGGCGGAGCGGGAGCGGGGATCCGGCGGTGCTCCGGGCCCGGACGCGCCGGACCCTCGGGATCGCCGGATACGGGATCCTACTCGGCCTCGGCTTCACCGTCGCCTGGCACGCCTGCTCTCCGTCCGTGGAGACGACCGAGGAGCGGGACCTCCGGGAGGAGTTCCTCCGCTCCTTCGACCCGCCGGCCTCGCCCTGACCCCTCCGTCCGGCGAACCCTTCGGCCTTCCTCGGGAATGTTTTTCCGGCGGGAGGGCGGGGGACCTTGACAGGCGGGCGCCTTCTGCGTAAGCCTTGCACGCGATCTGCGGATTTTCTTTCGGGATTCCCGATTCCAGCGAGGACGTCGCGCCATGACGAAGGCGGACATCATCGAAGGCGTCTACGAAAAGGTCGGCTTCTCCAAGAAGGAGTCGGCCGAAATCGTGGAGCTGGTTTTCGACACCATCAAGGAAACCCTGGAGAACGGAGAGAAGATCAAGATCTCCGGCTTCGGGAACTTCATCGTCCGCGAGAAGAACGCCAGGGTGGGGCGGAATCCCCAGACCGGCGAGGAGATCGAGATCTCCGCGCGGCGCGTGCTCACCTTTCGCCCCTCCCAGGTGCTGAAGAACGCCCTCAACGAGACGGGCGAGGCCTCGGCGGAAGCGCCGAAGGGTCAGGAGCAGGCGGGTTAGTCGCACGCTTTTTGGCGGTCTTCCCTTGACGCCGGGGGCGTCGGGGCCGTACAAGGCTTCGGCAACCGGCGGCCGATGTCGGGGCGTAGCGCAGCCTGGTAGCGCACTTGCTTGGGGTGCAAGTGGTCGCAGGTTCAAATCCTGTCGCCCCGACCAACGAAGGGCCGGAATCCGTGAGGGTTCCGGCCCTTCGCCTTACCTGGTGACCCGATGCGCGTGCTCCTCTCGAACGACGATGGCATCCACTCCGCCGGCCTCGCGGCCCTGGCCGCCGCCCTGGGCGAGGTCGCGGAGGTCTACGTGGTCGCCCCCGACCGCGAACAGTCGGCGGCCAGCCACGCGATCAGCCTCCATCGGCCCCTCCGCATCGTCGAGGCGGGGCCGCGGCGCTGGGCGGTCGACGGGACCCCGACCGACTGCGTCTACGTCGCGCTCCACCACCTCCTCCGGCACAACCGCCCCGACGTCTGTGTCTCGGGCATCAACTACGGCCCCAACCTCGGGGACGACGTCACCTACTCCGGGACGGTGGCGGCGGCGATGGAGGCGACGCTCCTCGGGATCCCCTCGATCGCCGTCTCGCTGGTGGCCCGCGAGAAGTACGACTTCGGACCGGCGGCGACCTTCGCCCGCGGCCTGGCGGTGGAGGTCGCCCGCCGCGGCCTGCCGAAGGGCACCCTCCTCAACGTCAACGTCCCCGAGGGGACGCCGTCGGGCTTCGCCATCACCCGCCTCGGCAAGCGGAACTACGGCTCGTCGGTGATCGAGAACGTCGATCCCCGGGGTCGCCGCTACTACTGGATCGGCGGCGCGGAGACCAAGCACGAGGTGATCGCCGGCTCGGACTGCTGCGCGGTCTTCGACGCCAAGTTGGTGAGCATCACGCCGCTGCAGATGGACATGACCGAGTACGGGATGCTCGAGAAGCTCTCCTCCTGGTCGGTGGAGGGCTTCGACCGGACGAAGGGGCCGTAACCGCACCGGGAAACCGGCCGGTTTCTTGACGGGGGGGCAGGCGCACGCGACCTTGGCCGGGTGGGCCCCGACCTTTCCCGACACCCCCCGGTCCTGGCGCGGTCCTCCGGCCGCGCGGCGACCCCGTGTGTCGGAGCGAGGAGCGGGCACGGCCCGCACGCCGCGGCCGGCGCCGGGTTACCGGTGGTGCCGCTGGCGCTCCTCCTGCTTGCCCTGGCCGCCTGCAGTCCGCCGCGGCCCACCTGGGTCCGCCCCGACGAGCCGATCGTCGCCCCCGGCCGGGCACCCCCGATCGAGCTGAACGGGGAGGGGAAGGCGGGCGAACGAGTCCACGTGGTCCGGCCCGGAGAGAACCTCTACCGGATCGCCCTCCAGCACGGCGTCGACCCCGACGAGTTGGCCGACCTCAACCAGATCGCCGATCCGAAGCGGCTCGGCGTCGGCCGGGAGTTGGTGCTGCCGGCACCCAAGGGTCGGAAGGTGGCGTCCCTGGCGAGCGCCAAGGCCGTCGCGAAGCCCGCACCCCGGGCGCCGGCGAAGCGGCCTCCCAAGGCTGCCCCCCGGGTCGACGCCGGCCCCCGACCCGACCGGGCCCTGGCCTGGCCGCTCGAGGGCGTCCTATCTGGGCGGTTCGGCCTCCGGAACGGCAACCCCCACGACGGGATCGACGTCGCCGCCCCGGAGGGCACGGCGATCCGGGCCGCTGCGGACGGCGCCGTGCTCTACGCGGGGACCCAACGGGGCTACGGCAACCTGGTGATCCTCCGCCACGCCGGCGGCCTCATCACCATCTACGCCCACAACCAGAAGAACCTGGTCCGCGAGGGCGACCGGGTCCGGGTCGGGGAGGAGATCGCGCTGGTCGGACGGACGGGCCGGGCGACCGGGCCCCACTGCCACTTCGAGGTCCGGCAAGGGACCAAGCCCCGGGACCCGCTGCTTTTTCTGCCCTGATCACGGCTCGGCGTTTGACAGCCCCGGGGGCCCTTGTTACCCATCCCCGGCATCCGCTCGCCGGGACGAAAGGCGTCCCCCGGGCGGTTTTGGAGTCTTGTGAGCACCGACCTCCTCCAGAACCTGGTCCTCTGGTTCGTCCCCACGCTTCTCTCGCTGACCGTGCACGAGTGGGCGCACGCGGCCTCGGCCAATGCGCTGGGGGACGACACCGCTCGCGTGAGCGGCCGGCTGACCCTGAACCCGATCGCCCACATGGACCCGCTGGGGACCTTCCTGGTCCCGGCGATCCAGATCTTCACCATGGGGATGGTGACCTTCGCCTGGGCGAAGCCGGTGCCGGTCAACCCGGCGCGGTTCAACCGGAAGATCACCATGAGCAAGGGGATGGTGCTGGTGGCTGCGGCCGGTCCGCTCTCGAACCTGCTCCTCGCCACCGCGGCCGTGGTCGGCCTCGGCCTGGGGGCGCGGTTCGGGACCCCGAGCCCGGCCGCGGTCGCGTTCTGCACCGCGATCTTCGCGATCAACATCGGCCTGGCGGTGTTCAACCTCCTCCCGGTGCCGCCCCTCGACGGCAGCCGGGTGCTCCACGGCCTCCTGCCCCGTCGCGCGGCGCTGGCCTACGAGGGGATCTTCCCGTACGCTCCCTTCCTCCTCGTGGCGGTGCTCCTCTTCGGGGGACGCTTCCTGGGCGGGCCGATGAACCTCGTCGCCTCCCTGGTGGCGCGGGTCGGCAACTTCATCGCGGGCTAGCGGAGCGGGCGGGACCGTGGGCGAGGCGCGAAACAAGCGGCAGCGCGGCGAGGACGCGGCGGCGGCCGACGGGGTAGAGGTCCCACCGGAGTTCGCGGCGGCGGCGAAGGCCTTCACCCTCAAGCTGCCCGCGTTCGAGGGTCCGCTCGACCTCCTCCTGCACCTGATCCGCGAGCACAAGCTCGACGTCTTCGACATCCCCATCGCCTTCGTCACCGACGAGTACCTCCGGTACCTCGAGCGGATGAAGGAGCTGAACCTCGACGTCGCCGCCGAGTTCCTGGTGATGGCCGCCACCCTGGCCCACATCAAGAGCAGGATGCTCCTCCCCAAGCCGGAGACGCCGCCGGAGGAGGCCGAGGAGGAGGCGGGCGATCCGCGGGCGGAGCTGGTCAAGCGGCTCCTCGAGTACCAGAAGTACCGGGCCGCCGCGGAGGACCTGGGGCGGCAGGATCTCCTGGGCCGCGACGTCTTCCCCCGGCAGGTGAAGGCCGAGGAGCTGCCGCTCGCCGAGGGCGAGGTGGGCGTGAAGGAGGTCTCGGTCTTCAAGCTGATCGAGGCCCTGGATCGCGTCCTCAAGACGCTCACGCCCGAGAAGCAGCACGAGGTGATCCTCGACCGGGCCACCATCGGCGACCAGATCCACCGGATCATCGAGCGGCTCAAGGTCGAGCCCGAGGTCACCTTCTTCCAGCTGTTCGAGGGGGCGCGGGACCGGGCGACGGTGATCGCCACCTTCCTCGGGATCCTCGAGTTGACCCGGCTCAAGCTGATCCGCGTGGTCCAGGACGAGCCCGAGGGCGACATCCTGATCCGCCGGACGGAGCGGCTCGGTGACGAGGACGTCGAGTTCCGCGACGACTTCCGCTAAAGATCCCAGCCGATATCGCCGCGAGCTCGCGGACCTCGATACCGGATGTCGGGGCGGTCTGGTAGGGTGCGCGCTGGGCGAGGGTCGTTCGCCCGGGAGGCGTTTCGTGGAGAAGGACGCGGCGAAGCGGCCGGAAGGGCCCGTGGTGCCGGTGGAGATACCGGAAGAGGGCCTTGGCCTGCCGGACGAGGACGCGGCCGCGTACGCCGAGGAGGCGGCCCGGGCCGCCGCGGCGTCCGCTTTGGCCGACGAGGCCGCGCTGCCGCCGGAGGAGTTGCCTGCCGCGGAGTTCACGCTGGCCGACGAGGCCGCGCTGTCGCCGGAGGAGCTGCCCGCCGTAGAGTCCGCGCTGGCCGGCGAGACCGCATTGCCGCCGGAAGAGCTGCCCACCGCGGAGGAGGCCCTCGCGGCCAAGGGCGACCGTCCCACCGCCGAGGAGGAGGCGCTTGCCCAGGCGTCCGACGGCGATCCCGCCTCGGGCGAGACGCTGGATGGCGTCGCCCCGGCGGAGATCGACGAGCCGCTGGAAGAGACCGGGCCCTCCTTCGACAAGCTGGCCTCCAAGGCGGCCAAGCTCTCCGCCGATCGGATCCGGAACCTGATCCACGCGGTGCTGTTCGTCGCCGACAAGCCGCTCACCGTCGATCAGCTCCGGCAGGCCACCGGCCTCGACGCCCGCAAGGTCGGCAAGGCCCTCGACAAGCTCGCCGGCGAGCTGCGGGAAGGCGTCTCGGGCGTGATCCTCTCGGAGGTGGCCGGCGGCTGGCAGCTCCGCACCGCGCCGGAAACCGCCGACTGGATCCGGCGCTTCCTCCAGGTGAAGCCGAAGCGCCTCACCCGCGCCGCCCTCGAGACCTTGGCGATCGTCGCCTACCGGCAGCCGGTCACCCGCCCCGAGATCGAGGAGATCCGCGGGGTGGACTGCGGCGCCGTGCTCAAGGCGCTGATCGACTGGAAGCTGGTGAAGATCCTCGGCCGGAAGGACGAGATCGGCCGGCCGATCCTCTACGGGACCACCCGAGAATTCCTCGAATTCTTCCAGCTGAAGGACCTGGCGTCGCTGCCCACGCTCCGCGAGTTCCACGAGCTCTCCGAGGAGAGCCGGCAGATCGTCGAGGAGGAGCTGGGGGCCGACGCGGTCGCCGGCATCGAGGGCACGGTCGATCAGCTGTCCGACCCGGCCTACCTCGAGGCGGAGCGCGAGCGGGTCGCCGCCAGCGAGGCCGCCCTGGCCGATCTCGAGAAGGCGATGGCCGAGGCGGAGAACAAGGCCGAATCGCTGGCCGCGGCGATCGCGCCGCCCAAATCTCCCCCGGAGGGCGAGGAGCCCCCGGAGAAGAACTAGGAACGAATGTCCGAAGAACGCTTGCAGAAGATTCTCGCCCGGGCCGGGATCGCGTCCCGGCGCGCGGCGGAGCAGCTCATCCTCGAGGGCCGGGTCGAGATCAACGGCGAGGTCGTCCGGGAGCTGGGGACCAAGGCGGAGCTGGGCCGGGACCAGATCCGGGTCGACGGCAAGGGGATCGTCGAGCCGGAGGCCGACGTCTACTACGTGCTCTACAAGCCCGAGCGCGTGGTGACCACGCTCTCCGATCCGGAGGGCCGGGCCACGATCGGCGACTTCCTCCGCCGGGTGAAGGAACGGGTCTTTCCGGTCGGCCGCCTCGACTACGACGCCGAGGGCGTGCTCCTCCTCACCAGCGACGGGTCCCTCGCCCACAAGCTCACCCACCCGCGCTGGGGCGTGAAGCGCACCTATCTCGCCAAGGTGAAGGGTGACCCGACGCCCGAGGTGCTCGAGCGGCTGGTGCAGGGCGTGCGCCTCGAGGACGGCCGGGCCCAGGCCCTCGAGGCAACCTTCGAGCGCTCGACCGAGCGGAACACCTGGATCCGGTTGGTGGTGGCCGAGGGCCGGCCGCACCTGGTGAAGCGGCTCTGCGAGGCGGTGGGGCATCCGGTGGTCCGGTTGTTCCGGAGCGACTACGCCGGGATCACCGTCGACGGGATGAAGCCGGGCGACCTCCGGGCGCTGTCGGCAGTGGAGAAGCGGCAGCTCAAGAAGGCCGTGGAGAAGGAGGCGCCGTTGCCGCCGGGCGGGCTGCCGCGCAAGCGGCGAACGCCGGTCGGCCGGGCGGTGCGCGATCCGATCC
>JAEZJH010000221.1 GCA_023436385.1 Pseudomonadota bacterium | reverse complement strand
GTGCTCCAGCTCAGCGTCGCTCAGGAGCGGCTCATCGGGTCCCTGCTGACGCTCGCCACCGGCGAACGCGGCCTCTCCCATCGGGAGCCCGTCGACCTCGCCGAGCCCGCCCGCACCGCCCTCGCCGCGGCGCCGTTCTTCCCCTCCCTCTCCGCCGACGGCAGCTACACCGCCTCCCGGGGCCAGGGGGGCGGGGTGAGCCGGACGCCCACCGCCAACGGCGGGGCCGGCGGCGGCCAGGCCGGTTCGAGCGGCTTCATCGGCCCGGCCGACTACGAGCTGTGGAGCGCCAACCTCACCGCCCGGCAGACGATCTGGGACTTCGGCCGTACCCTCAACGCGGTCCAGGCCGCCCGGTCTGCCGGCAGGAGCGCCACCTTCGACGCCCGGGCGGCGCTCGAGCGGATCGACGTGGAGGCGGAGGCCGCCTTCCGCACCGCGCTGGCCGCCGAGGAGCTCTTGGTCGCCGCCCGGGAAGACCGGGACCGGGCCGCCGCCCACCTCGAGCGGGCCCGGGCCCGGGTGGAGCTGGGGCTGAAGCCGCTCTACGAACAGCGGCGCGCCGAGGTGGAGGCGGCCAACGCGGAGCTGGCGCTGGTCTCGACGCAGAACCTCCGGGATCTGGCGCGCTCGCGGCTGGGCTTCGCCTGCGGGCTGCCCGCGCTCCCGGCCGACGAGCCGCTCGCCCCGCCGCCGGCCCGGGAGCTTGTCGCCGTGCCCCCGGTGGACCAGGCGTTCGAGGAGGCCTGGGCCAACCTGCCCGAGGCCCGGGCGGCGCGGGAGGGACTGGAGGCGGCGGAACAGGGAGTGGACGCCGCCCGTTCGACTCTCTTCCCGGAGCTCTCGGCGGTGGGCACCGCCGGGTTCCGGGGGATGGCTCTCGACGAGCTGGACCCGGCCTGGACCGCGTCGGTGCAGGTGTCGGTGCCGATCGTCTCCGGCGGCGCCGACCTCGCCCGGCTTCGGGCGGCGGACGCCGAGCTGGACGCGGCGCGGGCCGCCCTCGAGTCGACCCGGCGCGATCTCCGGGTCGAGGTGGAGGCGGCGCTCCACGCGGTGAACGAGGCCCGCGCCCGGCAGGATGCCACGGCCCGGCTCTTCGCCTCGGCGGAGGAAGGGTTCCGGCTCGCCGAGGCCCGCTGGGAGACCGGGGGCGGCGATGCCCTCGAACTCGCCGACGCCCAGGCCCAGCTCGCCGCCGCCCAGGCGGAGCGGGTCCGGGCCGGATTGGATTTATCGGTGGCGCTCGCCCGACTCGAGCGCGTGCTGGGGAGGTCGACGGTCCCGTGAGGTCCTTCGCGTTCAAACACCGCCCGGCGGCTTGGTCCGTCGGGTCGGCCGCCCTGGTCGCCGCGCTCGTCGTGGCCGCCTCCGGCTGCGGCGGGAAGGACGCCGCCGGCGGCGCCCGCGCCAAGGGGCCGGTGGTGGTCCGGGTCGGCGAGGCGCGCCTCGAGCGCGTCGACCGGGTGGTGGAGGTGACCGGGACCCTGGGCGGCGACGAGGAGGTGACCGTCGCCGCCGAGGTCGACGGCCGGGTCGAGAAGGTGGTCGCCGATCTCGGCGACGAGGTGAAGGCGGGCGGGGCCCTGGTGCAGCTCGCCGCCGCGGAGCTCCGGCTGAAGGCCAACCAGGCCCGGGCCGAGTTCGAGCAGGCCCTCGCCCAGACCGGCGTCGACGAGAAGGGCCTCGACGGCTTCGACGTCGACCAGCACGCCGCCGTTCGAAAGGCGCGGGCCGATCTCGACGAGGCGAAGCGGAACCTCGAGCGGGGCCGGGAGCTGTTCCAGCGGAACCTCGCCGCCAAGGGCGAGCTCGAGGCGCTGGAGACCGCGGAGCGGATCGCCGACGCCGGCTTCCAGTCGGCCCTCGAGACCGCGCGCTCGGCCCGGGCCACCGCCCTCGCCCGCCGCGCCGCCTGGGGCCTCGCCAAGAAGAAGCTCGACGACACCACCATCGCCTCGCCGATCCGCGGCCGGATCGCCCGGCGGCACGTGGCCCTGGGGGCGTACGTACGGGTCGGGGAGCCGGTGGCCGACGTGGTCACCGTCGACCGGCTCAAGCTCCAGGGCGAGGTGGCGGAGCGCTACGCCGGCCAGCTCGCCCCGGGGATGCCGGTGACGGTGGAGATCGACGCCGGCCGGAAGACGGCCCGCGGCGTGGTCACCCGCGTCGGCCCGGCGATCTCCCGCTCCTCCCGCACCTTCCCGGTGGAGGCGGAGGTCCAGAACGAGGACGGCGCGCTCCAGCCCGGCGCCTTCGCCCGGGCGGAGGTCCGCTTGGGCGCCGACGAGGAGGTGGTCTCCGTCCCGGAGACGGCGGTCTCGAACCTCGCCGGGGTCACCAAGGTCTACGTGGAGGCCGGCGGCAAGGCGGAGGAGCGGATGGTCACCGTCCTCCGCAAGCGCGGCTCCGACGCCCTGATCACCGGCGACCTCCAGGGCGGCGACCGGGTGATCGTCACCGGCATCGGCCGGCTCTTCGACGGCGCCCCGGTGACGGTGGACCGGGAGCCCGCGGAGGCCGTCGGCGCCGGGGGTGACGAATGAACCTCGCCGAGGTCTCGGTCCGTCGCCCGGTCTTCGCCACCATGCTCACCGTCGCCCTGGTCGTCCTCGGGGCGATGTCCTACCGGCAGCTGGGCGTGGACCTCCTCCCCGCGGTGGAGGAGCCCACGGTCACGGTGATGACCGCGCTCTCCGGGGCCAGCCCGGAGGAGATCGAGAGCGCCATCACCCAGCCGATCGAGGAGCAGATCAACACCATCGCCGGGATCAAGGAGGTCCGCTCGGTGAGCCGGGAGGGCCGGTCGATGGTGTTCATCACCTTCGAGGTCGACCGGAACCCCGCGGAGGCGGTGCAGGACGTCCGGGACAAGGTGTCGCTGGTGCAGCGGCGCCTCCCGGAGGAGACCGAGGCCCCGGTCATCTTCACCTACGACGCCGACGCCATCCCGATCCGCTCGGTGGCCATCTCCGGCCCACAGTCCCTCCGGGAGCTGACCGAGTTCGCGGAGACCCGCGTCAAGGACCTCCTCGCCACCGCGCCGGGCGTGGGGCAGGTGGACGTCCGGGGCGGTCGCCGGCGGGCGGTGAACATCTACGTCGACGCCCAGCGCCTCGCCGCCTACGGCCTGACCGCCGAGGACGTGGAGGCGGCGATCCAGGCCTCCAACGTGGAGATCCCCGGCGGCCGGATGACCCGCGACGGCCGGGAGGACCTGCTCCGGACCCTGGGGCGAATCGAGCGGGTCCGGGACTTCGAGGAGGTGGTGGTCGCCACCAACCGGTCCAACGGCGCCCCCGTCCTCCTCCGGGACGTGGCGGTGGTGGAGGACGGGGTGGAGGAACCCCGGGGCGTCGCCCGGCTCAACGGCCGGGAGGCGGTGACCCTCCGCATCCAGAAGCAGAGCGGCGCCAACCTGATGAAGACGGCGGAGGCGATCGACGAGCGCCTCGAGGCCCTGCGGCCCACCCTCCCCCCCGGCGCGGAGATCCTCGTCCTCCAGGACTCGGCGGTCTTCGTCGAGGCCTCCACCGACGAGACCCAGGTCCACCTGGTCCTGGGCGGGATCCTCGCCGCCCTGGCGGTGCTGCTCTTCATGGGTTCGCTCCGGGCGACCCTGATCGCCGCGGTGGCCATCCCCTCGTCGCTGATCGCCACCTTCACGGCGATGAACGCCCTGGGGTTCACCCTCAACAACATCACCCTCCTCGCCCTCACCCTGGCGGTCGGCATCGTCATCGACGACGCCATCGTCGTAATTGAAAACATCCATCGACACATGGAGGAGCGGGGGATCGGGGCGGTGCAGGCGGCGATCGAGGGGACCAAGGAGATCTCCCTGGCGATCACCGCCACCACCCTCTCCCTGGTGGTGATCTTCCTGCCGGTGGCCTTCCTCTCCGGGCAGGTGGGGCGCCTCTTCAGCTCCTACGGCGTCACCGTGGCGGCGGCGGTGGTGGTCTCGCTGTTCATCGCCTTCACCCTGACGCCGATGCTCGGCTCCCGGTTCCTGGAGAGCGCGGAGAAGCTCCGGGCGAAGAAGGAGGCGCCGCCGCAGGGGATCCGGGGCCTGCCGGATCGGCTGATGGGCTGGCTCGATCGCCACTACATGACCCTGGTCCGCTGGTCCCTGGCCCACCGGAAGATCGTCGCCGGGATCGGCCTCGCCTGCGTGGTCGCCACCGTCCCGCTCTTCGGCCTGGTGGGGAAGGAGTTCATCCCCGTCGATGACCAGAGCGAGTTCGAGATCACCGTCGAGCTGCCTACCGGCACCTCCTACGAGGCCGCCAGTGCGCAGATCCAGGAGATCGAGAGGGAGGTGGCGAAGCTCCCGGCGGTCCGGGACGTCCTCGCCTCGATCGGCGACATGTGGGGCGGCTCCGGCGCGGCGACGCGGGCGGAGATCTACGTCGGCCTCGAGCCGCTCGAGGAGCGCGACATCTCGCAGTTCGAGGTGATGGCCGCCGCCCGGCAGCTCTTCGTCCGCTACCCCGACCTCCGGGTCAGCATCCGCGACCTGGCCCAGACCGGCTTCCGGAACTGGGGCGGCCGGATCAAGGTGGTGGTCCGAGGCGCGGACCTGGAGGTGATCGAGGAGAAGCTCCGGGAGCTGATGGGCCAGATGCGGCAGGATCCCACCCTGGTGGACGTGGGCTCCAACGCCCTCGACTCGATCCCCGAGGTCCAGGTCCACCTCGACCGGCGGAAGGCCGCCGACCTGGGGATCCGGCCGCGACAGATCGCGGAGGCGATGGAGCTGTTGGTGGGCGGCCGGGTGGTCTCCGCCTACCGCGAGGGCGACGAGCGGTACGACGTGATCCTCCGGGCCCGGCTCGAGGACCGGGACGAGATGACCAGCGTCGCCCGCCTGCCCCTCCGCACCGCCTCCGGCGCCCTGGTGCCCCTGGAGAACGTGGCGACGCTGGAGGAGGGCACCGGCCCGACGATGATCAACCGGCAGGACGGCCTGCGGGGGATGATGATCAACGCCAACCCCGCCGGCGGCGTCCCCCTGGGCGACGCCATCGCCCGGGTGCAGGCGATGGTGGCCGGGCTCAACCTGCCGCCGGGCTACGACGCCATCTTCGTCGGCGACGCGGAGACGATGGCGGAGACGGTGGGCGACTTCGCCGTCGCCTTGCTCCTCTCGCTGGTGTTCATGTACATGGTGCTGGCGTCGCAGTTCGAGAGCTTCCTGCACCCGGTGACGATCCTCCTGGCCCTGCCGCTCACCGCGCCGTTCGCGCTGCTCTCCCTGCTCCTCACCGACGAGACCCTCAACGTCTACTCGGTGTTCGGCGTCTTCCTGCTCTTCGGCATCGTCAAGAAGAACGGCATCCTGCAGGTGGACTACACCAACACCCTGAAGGCCCGGGGGATGAAGACCATCGACGCGATCGTCGAGGCCAACCGCGCCCGCCTCCGGCCGATCCTGATGACCACGCTGACCCTGATCGCCGGGATGACGCCGATGGCCCTGGGCGAGGGTCCCGGGGCCGCGTCCCGCGCCTCCCTGGCCCGGGCGGTGGTGGGCGGCCAGGCGCTCTCCCTGGTGATCACCCTGCTGATCGTCCCGGTGGCCTACGCCGCCTTCGACGACCTCCACGTCCGGTTCGTCGCTCGCCGGAAGAGGAAGGGGCTGGTGACGGTTGATACACTACCGGCAGTAGACGAACGCACGACTGGAACCTAGGGGCCGCGGCTTGCGCCGGGCGCCGACGGGTGCTCGAGTCGTGAGGAAGCAGGCCGAGAATAGCGGACACACGGGAGCCCGGCTCCCGGACACGGGGTGGAACCATGTTGCGGGAGTTCAAGGAGTTCGCGGTCAAGGGCAACGTCGTCGACCTGGCCGTCGGTGTGGTGATCGGCGGTGCGTTCGGGAAGATCACCACCTCGCTGGTCAACGACGTGATCATGCCGCCGATCGGGCTCCTGCTCGGCAAGGTGGATTTCTCGAATTTGTTCTTGAACCTCGGGCCCGGCGACTACGCCAGCCTCGCCGCCGCCAAGGAGGCCGGGGCGCCGGTCCTGGCCTTCGGCGCCTTCATGAACACGATCATCGACTTCACCCTGGTCGCGTTCGCGATGTTCCTCGTGGTGAAGCAGATGAACCGGCTCCGGAAGCCCGCGCCCGCGCCGGCCGCCGCGCCCCAGCCGCCGGCCCGGACCTGCCCTCACTGCTGCGAGACCATCGCCCCGGCGGCGACCCGCTGCCCGCACTGCAC
>JAEZJH010000150.1 GCA_023436385.1 Pseudomonadota bacterium | reverse complement strand
TCTCGTCGAGGATGATCGCCGCCGACTGGTCGAGATCCTTGGCCAGCTCGTTCACCGCCGGAGGCGCGGCGGCGAGGGCGGCGCGCATGTCGGCGGCGAGGGTCTGGATGGTGGCGAGCGGGGTGTTGAGCTCGTGGGCCACCGCCTGCACCGTGCGGCCGAGGCTGGCCAGGCGCTCCGCGAAGAGGAGCTTCCGCTCGGCGAGGAAGGTCTCGGTGCGGTCGAGGTGGATCCGCAGCACCGGCGCCGGCCGATCGTCGGAGAGGGGGAAGGAGAGGAGCTCGATCATCCGCTCGCGGCCGCCGCGGTCGCGCTGGGCGAAGCGGCAGGAGCCCGGCCGGCCCTGCCGCGCCTCCTCCACCGGGCACTTGCCGTCGATCGGCTCGCAGGTACTCGAGTCGCGCCAGCAGGAGAGGGAATCGTGCTCCTTCTCGAGGAGGTGGCGGTTCTGGAAGCGGGGCGAGCCGTCGGGGTCGACCACCTCCACGCCGACCTCGAGGCGGTCGAGGGCGGCGAGGAGGATCTCCGTGTCGCGGTGGGAGGCCCGCTGGGCCCGCTCCGCCTCCCGGCGCCGGAGGGCCACCTCGGCGGCGGAGCGGTAGGCGACGTAGGCGCTGGCGACGATGGTCACCACGAAGGCGAGGCCGTGGAAGACGGTCTCGTAGCCGGGGGCCGGGGTGTAGCGGGAGATGGCCAGGGCGGGGACGGCGCCGGCGAGGACCAGGAAGGCGGCGCAGAGGAGCGCCATCGCGCTGGCCACCAGGGTCGCCCGCCGGCCGGAGAGGACGCTGACCAGGACGACGTGGACGAAAAAGAGGGAGAGGAAGGGATTGGCGGCTCCGCCCGAGGCCCAGAGGACCAGGGTGAGGGCGCCGAAGTCGGGGAGGACCTGGACGAGCGGATTCCGGACCCGCTCCGGCCGCCGCCGCAGCTGGATCGAGAAGAAGAGGTTGTAGACCGCGCCCAGGGCCACCGCGGCCAGGAGTACCGGGACGTTGACGCCCAGGGAGAAGAGGGGCGCGACGCCGGCGCCGGCCAGCACCGCGAGGAGCGCTACCCATCGCAGCCCCACCAGCCAGCGGAGCGGCTCGATCCTGGGGGATCCGGGGGTTCGAAGTGTGGCGAGGTCGAGCAGGGCACCCTCCACGGCGGGTCGTGGGCGGGAGCTTAGCAGCCACCTCGACTTCCGGTGGCGGGCCGGCGCCCGGTCGGCGCTTTCGCGAACGCTCGTCGTCGGGAGCTTAAAAGCGAAGGGCCGGCCTCTCACTGGCCGGCCCTTCAAGAATTGGTGACCCGTACGGGAATTGAACCCATGCTTTCGGCGTGAGAGGCCGACGTCCTAACCGCTAGACGAACGGGCCACACATCTTTTCGGTCGGCGGGGTGCTGCTTTTTCCGTCGAACGCGGGGCGGATACTGCTCAATTCCCCGCTGCTTGTCAACTGCTTCCGCCGACTTTTTTTCTGGTTGGGGAACTAGGATTCGAACCTAGATAGCATGATCCAGAGTCATGCGTCCTGCCGTTAGACGATTCCCCAGCAACCAGTCCTGCCTCTGGAGGTGTTACCTTTGCTGCCGCCTCTCGAGGACGAAGACCTTCACCCGGCCGTCGTGCTCGTAGAGGTTCAACCCTTCCCACTTCGCCGCGGTGTCGGGATTCCTCAAGTGGACGGCCCGAAGGCCCGGCCGGTTGACGATCTCGATCCGCGGATACTTCGCCTGCGGGTACTGCTTGTCGAACCACTTCAACGCGTGCTGCCAACTCATCCCCACGTCGAACCGACCGGGTTCGAGGCGGGTGACCCCGGGGGGAAGCTGCGCCCCGTGGGCCGTCGGTTCCGCCGCCAAGGCAGGGACCGGCGCCGCGGCGAGGAGAAGCACCGCCGCAGCAACGGCGCGGGCTTTTAGGATAACCGCCCGGGGTCTGTCAAGCCTTTCCGTTCGCCGCGTCGTCATGACGGCGGCGAACGTACGGGCCGGCGCCCGTCCCGTCAAGACCGGGCCTTCAGCACCTCGTCGATCCGGGCCACGGACTCGTCCTTCCCCAGGGCCGCGATCACGTCGTAGATGCCCGGGGAGGCCGTACCGCCGGTGAGCGCGACGCGGACCGGCTGGGCGACCTTCCCCAGGCCGATGCCATGCTTGGCCACGAGCGCCTGGAAGAGGGGCTCCACGGTGGCCGGGGCGGCGTCCGGGGCCGCCGCCAGGGCGTCCCGGAGCTCCCGGAGATACTCGAGGGAGGGGCCGGACAGGTGCTTGGCCGCCGCCTTCTCCTCCGGCGGGACCCGGACGAAGAAATAGCGAGACAGCTCCACCAGCTCGACCAGGGTCTTGGCCCGCTCCTGCTGCAGCCGACACACGGTCTCCAGCTCGGCATCCGGGAGCTCGGGGAGGCCCGCCGCGGCGACGTAGGGCTTCACCCGCCGGGCCAGCTCCGCCGGGGCCATCGCCTTGATCTTCTCGTGATTGATCCAGAGCAGCTTGTCGGCGGGGAAGACCCCGGCGGTGTTGCCGACCCCGGAGATATCGAATTTCTCGATCAGCTCCTCGAGGGTGAACAGCTCCTGGTCGCCGGCGCTCCAGCCGATCCGGGCGAGGAAGTTGACCATCGCCTCCGGGAGGAAGCCGTCGTCCCGGTACTTGGTCACCGACACCGGCCCGTGGCGCTTCGAGAGCTTCGAGCGGTCCTGCCCGAGGATGAAGGGGAGGTGGGCGAACCGGGGCGGGATGGCGCCCAGGGCCTGGTAGAGGGTGAGCTGCGGCATGGTGTTGTTCAGGCCGTCCTCGCCGCGCATCACCAGGTCGATCTTCATCGACAGGTCGTCGATCACCACGCAGAAGTTGTAGATCGGCGTGCCGTCGGTGCGGGCGATGATCCAGTCCTGGAGGTTCGCCGCGTCGACCTCGATGTGTCCGTAGACCAGGTCGTCGAAGGCGATCTTCCCCTCGGTGGGCACCTTGAGCCGGACGGTGAAGGGGAGGTCGGGGCGGTCGGTCCGGTCGCGGCAGGCGCGGTCGTACCGGTACTGGCGCTTCTCCCGCTCGGCCAGCTTCCGCTTCCCCTCCAGCTCCTCCTGCGTGCAGTAGCAGCGATACGCCTTCCCCTCCTCGAGGAGGCGGTCGATGTACCGGCGGTAGATGTCGAAGCGCTGCGTCTGGAAGTAGGGGCCGTGGTCCCCGCCGACCTCCGGGCCCTCGTCCCAGTCGAGGCCGAGCCAACGCAGGCCCTCGAGGATGGCCCGGGTGTTCTCGTCGGTGGAACGCTGGAGGTCGGTGTCCTCGATGCGGAGGACGAAGGTGCCGCCGTGGTGCCGCGCGTAGAGCCAGTTGAAGAGCGCGGTACGGGCGCCGCCGATATGCAAGTAGCCGGTCGGCGAGGGAGCGAAACGGACGCGGGGCTTGTCGATCATGGGATTTTCTACCTCTGTCACGGCGCGGAACGGGCTGCTCTAACAGCTTCGGGCCGGCCCTTCAATCCTTGCGGGCGCTTGCTCCGCACGCCGGTTGCTGGGATCTTATACACCCCCGGGCAGCCGCCCTCCGGAGGTCTCGTCGATGGGACGCCATGTCTTCCTCCTACTTCTCGCGATGCTGGCGCTGGCCGGCCCTGCCCGGGCGACCGTGATGCTGGAGGCGTCGATCGACGAGCTGGCCCGGGAATCGGACGCCGTGGTCCGGGGGAAGGTGGTCTCCACCGAGGGCCGGAAGTCCGCGGACGGCAAGCGCATCTTCACCCGGGTCACCGTCGAGGTCGCCGAGGCCTGGAAGGGCGCGCCGGGGAAGACGGTGGTCGTCCAGGTCCCGGGCGGCGTCCACGGGGAGGTGGGGCAGGTGGTCCACGGGGCCCCGCGCTTCGCCGACGGGGAAGAGGTGGTGGTGTTCCTCCGGCGCCTCCCGGAGGGCCCGCCCGGCGAGCCGACGACGTTCCACGTCTCCGGCCTGGCGCAGGGGAAGCTCCGGGTCGAGCGGGACGCGGTCCGGGGGCCGGTGGCGGTGCCCGATCTCCGCGGGCTCGAGCTGAAGCGGAGGCCCGAGGAACCGGCGGCCCCGGCGGCGTCGGCCGTCCCGATCCCGGTGGCGGAGCTCCGCGCCCGGGTGGAGGCGGCGACGCGATGAAGAGGGTCCGCCTCCTCGCCCTGGTCGCGCTCTTCGCCCCGGCGGTCGCCGGCGCCTACGCGCGGACCACCGTCCCCGGCACCAAGGTCTGCCTGCACCTGCCCGAGCGCACGGTCTCCTGGGCGGCCGCCTCGCCCCTGGGGGCCGATCTGCCCGACGAACTGGCGCTCGCCGCCCTGCGCCGTTCCTTCGCCGTCTGGGAGGCGGAGCGCTGCTCGGACCTCGCCTTCATCGAGGGCCCGCGCTGCTCGCCGGTGGTCGGGTTCGAGACCCGCGGCGAGAACACCACCACGGTGGTCTTCCGGCGGGGGCGCTGCCGGGAGGTGGTCCCCTCGGGCGACCCCTGCTGGCGGGAGGAGAGTTGCGCCAACGACTACGGCTGCTGGGACGGCGACGACCGGCAGATCGCCATCACCACCACGACGTTCTCCAGCTGTTCCGGCGTAATCCTCGACTCGGACATCGAGTTCAACGCGGCGGGTTACCGCTTCACCGTCGTCGACGGGCCGCCCTGCGGGGCGTCGTCGGCGGGCGACTGCGTGGATACCGATCTCGAGAACACGCTGGTCCACGAGATCGGGCACGTGATCGGCCTCGATCACAGCTCGGACCGGGACGCGACGATGTATGCCAGCGCTCCCGGCGGCGAGACGAAGAAGCGCGACCTGGGCAAGGACGACCGGGAGGCCATCTGCGCGATTTACCCGGCCGGCGGGGCCACGGCGATCTGCGAGCCGGCAGCGAGCTGCCCGCCCTTGCGTTCGGGGGGCTCGGCGTCGGGTTGCGGCGCCGCCGGGTCGGGCCCGGCCGCCGCGGGGTGCGCGGCAGTGGCGGCGGTGGCGCTGGCCCTGCGCATCCGCCGGCGCCGCTAGCAAGGCGGGCGCCCCGGCGGCTGGCCGGATGGCTGGCCTTCCTGGCGATCGTCGCCGGTGCGGAACCGTCCCGGGCCTTTGTCCGGAGCGAGGTTCCCGACGGCGAGGGGATCTGCCTCTTCTGGGATCGCCGCGAACTTCCCTGGACGGTGGGGCAGGGCGACGTCCCCGGGCTCCCGCTGGCCGAGGCCGTCCCGGTACTCGAGCGATCGTTCTCCACCTGGGCGGACGTCCCCTGTACCGACCTGGTCTTCCCGCCGGGCCGCGAGACCGACGTCCGCGCCGTCGGCTACGAGGAGGACGGGGCCAACGAGAACCTGGTGCTGTTCCGGGCTCGGCGCTGCGACGAGGCGGTCCCGGAGGGCGAGCCCTGCCGGTCCGAAGGCGACTGCGCGAACCGCTGGGACTGCTGGGGCTTCGCCGACACGGTGATCGCCGTGACCACCACCACCTTCTCCCGGGAGACCGGGGAGATCGTCGACGCGGATATCGAATTCAACGCCGCCTCCTTCGACTTCACCGTCGCCGACGGACCGCCATGCGAGGGCGGGCGGACGCGGGGGTGTGTCTCCACCGATCTCGAGAACACCGCCACGCACGAGATCGGGCATTTGCTCGGCCTCGACCACTCTCCTCTCCAGGGTTCGACGATGTATGCGTCGGCGCCGCTGGGCGAGACCTCGAAGCGGAGCCTGTCGGAGGACGACGCCGCCGGGATCTGCGCCATCTACCCCGCCGGCCTCCCGCCCTCGGTCTGTGCCTCGCAGGAGGGCGCGGGGGCGCGGGAGACCGGGTGTGCCTGCGGCACCTCCGGACGGATCGGCCTCGAGGCGCTGCTCCTGGTGGTGCCGTTCCTGCGGAGGCGGAGCGCCCGTCGGAGGATCCCGTTCTCGGGCGGGCACGGGGCGCGGAGCCCACCGGAGCGAAGCCCGTCGCCGAGGCGTCGGACGCGGTAGCGCCGACCCGGGGCGCCGGCACCACTCTCGCCGGGGGGCTCCCCGGCCGGCCGCCCGGCCCCTAGGTTCCTCCAACGACGGGGGCTCGCATGCGGGGGAGCGCCATCGGGCTGGTGATCCTGGCGGCAGCCGCCCCGGCGGCGGCGGACCTCGATCGCTGGCACGGAGAGGCCGACCTGGTGGTCCGGGGCGAGGTGGTGCAGGTCGCCGCCGACGGCGGCGCGGTCACCCTGGTGCTCGATCGTGCCCTGCGGGGGGAACCGGCGCCCTTGGCGCTGACCTTCACGCCGACCCCGCTCCCCGAGGCGGCGAGTCCGGTGGCGGTGGCACCAGGCGGCCTCGCCGACGGCGGGGGAGGGGATTTTGCGCCCAGCGTCGATCCCGAGCGCTGGACCGTCGGGGACCGTGCGGTGGTGTTCCTCCGGCGGGTGGGCGGTCTGGAGGGAGGTCCGCGCTGGAAGAGCCTGGCCCCGAGGAGTGCGTCGCCGCCCGCCGCCGATCCGGTGGCGGCGGCCGCCCTCGATCGGTACTTCGGGGCGGAGCCGGCGGGGGCCGATCG
>JAEZJH010000094.1 GCA_023436385.1 Pseudomonadota bacterium | reverse complement strand
GTGACCGACGACGGCCGGGACGGCCCCCAGGACGCGCTCGCGGTCCTCGCCCGGGAGAAGGGCGGCGGCGCCGGAAAGGCCCGGGCCGAGGTGGCGCTGCTCCGGGCCGCCGGGGTGCCGGCGCGGGTGGTGGTGGGCGTGCCGGTGGCCGAGGGCCGCCACGCCACCCTCGAGCACTGGGTGGAGGCCTTCCTCGACGGCCGCTGGTGGCCGCTCGATCCGGTGCACGGGAGCCTGGGCGCCTTCCCCGGTCCACGGCTCGTCCTCCACGTCGGCGACCAGCCGGCGCTGGAGGCCACCGGCGTCGACCGGATCGACTACCGGGTCTCGATGCTCCGGGAGCGGATGAGCCAGTACATGCTCTACCAGCGCCGGGTCGCCAAGAACGCGCCGCTCCTCGACAAGCTCTCGCTCCACGCCCTGCCGGTGAACACCCAGGTGATCTTCCGGGTGCTCCTCCTCATCCCGCTGGGCGCGCTGGTGGTGGCGTTCTGCCGCAACCTGGTGGGCGTCCCCACCTTCGGCACCTTCATGCCGATCCTGATCTCCCTCGCCTTCCGCGAGTCGGGGATCGGCTGGGGGATCGCGCTCCTCGGGGTGGTGGTGGCGATCGGCTACGTCGGCCGCTTCTTCCTCGACCGGGCCCAGCTGCTGATGGTGCCACGGCTCGCCTTCCTGCTCACCCTGGTGATCCTGATCATGGCGGCGGTGCTGATCGCCGGCGAGCACCTGGGGATCCCCACCGCCTACTCGATCGCGCTCTTCCCGATCGTGATCCTCACCATGACCATCGAGCGGCTCTCGATCACCCTGGTCGAAGAGGGGCCGCGGAACGCCGCCAAGGTGGTGGCGGGGACGCTGCTGGTGGCGATCGTCGGCTACCTGGTGGTGGCCAGCGAGGCGCTGCAGCAGCTCCTCTTCACCTTCCCCGAGCTGCACTTCGTGACCATGGCGCTGCTCCTCCTCCTCGGCCGCTACACCGGGTACCGGCTCAGCGAGTGGACCCGCTTCCGCGCCTTCCGGCTGGGCGGGGTGGAGCGCTAGCGTGGGCCTCTTCTCCTTCACCCGGATCCGCGACGAGGGTGTCCTCGGGATCAACGCCCGGAACGCCCGCTTCATCTCGCCGTACAATCCCCGGCGCTTCTTCCCCAACGTCGACGACAAGATCCGCACCAAGGAGCTGGCCCTCGCCCACGGGATCCCCTCGCCGGCGCTCCTCGGCACGGTGGAGGCCCACGGCGACCTCCGGGACCTGCCCGCCCTCCTCGCCCCGCACCCGGAGTTCGTGGTGAAGCCGGTGCGCGGGGCGATGGGCAACGGCGTCCTGGTGATCGTCGGCCGGGAGGGGCGGCGCTTCCGGAAGGCGTCGGGGGTCACCCTCGACGACGCCCAGCTGCGCCACTACGTGAGCGGGATCCTCTCCGGGCTCTACTCGATCTCCGGCACCGACGACCGGGCGATGATCGAGCGGCGGGTGCGGGTCCATCCGGCCTTCGACGCGATCTCCTTCGGCGGCGTCCCCGACCTCCGGGTGATCGTCTTCCAGGGCGTCCCGGCGATGGCGATGGTGCGGCTCCCCACGAAGCGGAGCGACGGCCGGGCCAACCTGCACCAGGGCGCGATCGCCGCCGGGATCGACGTGGCCACCGGCCGCACCCACCACGCGGTGCAGTCGAACCGGCTGATCGACGTCCACCCCGACACCGGCCAGAACGTGATCGGGGTCCAGATCCCGATGTGGGACGAGATCCTCCGGATCGCCGCCGTCTCCTCGGAGATGACCGGCCTGGGCTACCTGGGGGTCGACGTGGTCCTCGACGCCGGAGACGGCCCGATGCTCCTCGAGCTGAACGCGCGCCCGGGACTGGCGATCCAGATCGCCAACTTCCAGGGCCTCCTCCATCCCCTCGAACGGATCCAGCGGGCGGTGACCTCGGGCCTCGACGCCGCCGCCCGGGTGGCCCTGGGCCGGGAGATCGCCCAGGAACTCGGCCGCGAGCGAGCCGGCCGGCCGAGCCCGGTCCGGCCGGGCGAGCCCGTCCCCGCCAGCCTCGGCGGCGAGCCTCCCGTGCTATGAAGGGCGCCGTGTCTGCCCTTCGTCTCCCGATCTTCCTGGCGCTCCTCTTCGCCGTGGCCCTCGCCCCCGCCGACGCGGCGGGCGAGGAAGGCGGCTGGGTTCGCCGGGTCCGGATCTCCGTTCGCGTCACCGGCGACGGCCGGGACGCCCGGCTCGAGCTCCCGCTCCCACCCTCCGACGGCCACCAGACGGTGCTCGACGAGAAGCTGATCTCCCGCGGCTTCCACGTGGAGAAGGTGGAACGGGAGGGGAACCGGCTGGCGATCCTCACCTTCCCCAAGTTCCGGGGCACGAAGCGGATCGCCTACGAGGCGCTGGTCCGCACCCTCTCGACGAAGGGCGATCCGCCGGTGGCGCCGCCCCGGGACCCGAGCGACGCGCCGCGGGAGGACCGCCCCTGGCTCCGGCCGACCAAGCAGCTCCAGTCGAGCTCGCCCCTGGTCCGGGAGCGCCTCGCCAAGTACGCCACCCCGCGACTCGCCGCCGGCGAGACCGACGTCGTGGCCATCGCCTGGGACCTGGTCGCGAACGGCTTCGAGCGCCGGCCCGAGGGGAGCCGCACGGTGCTGAAGGCGATCCGCACCGGGCACGCCCGGGACCGGGGCCTCGATCGGCTCCTCGCCACCTTCCTCCGCACCGCCGGCGTCCCGGCCCGGCCGGTGGGCGGCCTCGACCTCTCGCGGGACCGGACGACCCGGCACACCACCTGGGTCGAGGCGAAGACCGGCGGGAGCTGGTCGCCGCTCTCGGTGCCCAAGGGGCTCCGGGGCGACCTGCCCGCGCGCTACCTCAAGCTCTACCATGGCGACCGACCGTTCCTGGTCCACGACGGCTTCACGGAGACCAGCTTCCGGATCAAGGTGACCCGGCCCGCCAAGGAGGCACGGCGATGATCGGCCCCTGCCCCCGTGCGCTCGCGTGCTCCGGGCCCCAGCGGCCCGTCGGTGCGCGGGCCTGCCCCGAAAGCGGGAGCCGATCCGCGTGGCTGGTCCCGCTGCTCGCGGCGCTCCTGGTGGTTCCCGCGGTCCTGGCC
>JAEZJH010000058.1 GCA_023436385.1 Pseudomonadota bacterium | reverse complement strand
CGGCTGCCCGGACCGGAGCTGCACGGTGATCGGCGCCCGCTCGATCCGCTCCGGACGCTCCATCGGCAGCGCCGCGTCCACCGAGATCACCAGCGGCTGCACGCCCAGGAAGTCGTACCGAAACCGGAGCCCCATCCCCACGTCCCCGAAGAGCGCGCTGGCGGGCGAGGCCGCCCGGCCATCGGCCAGGCGGATGTCCCCCATCCACGCGCCCTCGGCGAAGATCGCCGCGCCGACGGAGCGAAGGCGGCCGACGAGGAGGTTCTCGTTCAGGGCCCGGAGGAGCGGCAACCGCCATTCGAGCCCTCCCACCAGCCGCTGCTCGCCCAGGACCTCCTCCAGCGTGAAGCCCCGGATCCCCTCGTCGGAGCCGCCGAGGGGGAGGAGTTCCTGGACCGGCGGAGAGCCGCCCAGGACCGAGCCACGCAGCCGGAGGGCGAGC
This sequence comes from Pseudomonadota bacterium, assembly GCA_023436385.1. GTDB lineage: Bacteria > Myxococcota > Myxococcia > Myxococcales > Vulgatibacteraceae > JAEZJH01. The sequence continues at coordinate 4,507 of JAEZJH010000058.1, read as the reverse complement.
GCGTGACCGTGGCCCAGCGGCTCGAGGTGGAGGCCGCCCAGCGATGCGCCGCCGTAGTAGACCGGGTTCCCGCCGGCGGCCTGGCCGACGCTCGCGGACAGCCCCAGAACCAAGGCATTGCCCCGGTCGGCGGTCGGAACCGGCGGCCGGTCGTCGTAGCCGAGGGAGAAGGTGGGGCCCAGGGCGAAGCCGGCCCGTGCCCCCTCGCCGCCGAAGCCGCTCCGGAGGTAGTCGCCCTCCAGGCCCACCGAGGCGCCGTAGGCGTACCGGGTGGCGTCGATGAGCGGGCCGAAACCCATGCCGACGTACGAACGGCCGCCGATCCGCGCCTTCCGGTACACCGCGCCCAGGCCGAGCCGCCGTCGCACGTCCTCCCGCCGGCGGAGCGCCAGCTCCAATTCGCCGTACGGCGAGCGGTCCGGAACCGAGTAGGCGAGACCGACACGCGTGACGAGGAACTGCAAGCGGCCCGGATCGACGTCCCCGAGCGCCGGCACGTGGGACCGGTCGACCGCGGCCTGGGTGATCCGTTGACGTGGATCGACCCGGACCCGCTCCACCGGCGCCGCCGTCTCCACCTCGAAGGTCCGGGAGCGCTCTCCCTCCCCCGCCCGCCAGACGAGGGTGCGGCGCGCCCCACCGTCCTCCACCGCCACCTCGATCACCTCCGGCGGCGCATCGCCGACGCGGCGCACCTCGATCGCGGTCCGGTGACCGCCCGGCACCTCCTCCCTCCGGACGATCCGGACCCGCAGGTCCTCGCGGTAGAGCCGCTCGTTCCAGGCCCGCCAGAAGGCCCCCAGTTCGTCGCCGGTGACCGCCTCCAGGGCGGCGAGGAACGGGCCGGACGCCGCCCCGGGATCGAGGTAGCGGGCCACCGCCCGGGCCACCGCCGGCGCGCCGACGAGGTCGGTGGTCTTGGCGAGGGCGAGGTTGCCCCGGGGCGAGGCGACGTTGAAGGTCCAGGGCTCGTCGCGGACCGGGATCGGCTCGGTCACCGGCCGGAAGTAGACGTGGGGGAAGGCGCTCTTCGGCGAGCGGAGAAAGGCGTCGAGGGAAGGGACGAAGTCGAGGAGGGAGAGGAGCCCGGCGACGTCGGCGGTATGGCCGGCGGTCTCCTCGATGAAGCGCTCGGCGAGGTACGCGCCCAGGGCATCGGCGACCTGGGGAACGTCGGCCGGCGCCTCCCGCGACCGGACCCAGGGGAGGAGCCGCTCGGCGAGGACGGCCCGGGCCAGCGCCCGGTCGTGGAGCCGCCGGACCGCGGCGAGCGGCGGGACGGAGTAGTAGCGATCGGAGACCGCTACCCCGCCCCCGGTGGCCAGCGCCACCTCGGAGGCGAGGGGGACGATGAAGAGCTCGATCGGGCCGGGATCCGGGAGGCCCGCCTCGTCGGCCCAGCGGTCGATCTGGCGGAAGGCCTCGGCGACGTCGTCGCCAATCCACTCGCCGGGGATCGGCGCCGGTTCGGGGAAGCTGCAGCCCGGACCGGCCTCGGGTCGGGCCCGGTCGGGCCAGACCCTCCCTCCCGCGGTCGGGATTGCCCGGACCGCCGGCGGCCGGACCCAGAGCGGCACGAAGGGGCCGACGTGCTCGCCCTGCGGCCCAAATTCGCCGCCGACCAGGGCGGTGAACCGCGGCGGGACCCGGACCTCCACGGAGAAGTCCGCGTCCGGCGGCCGGCGGGTGGCACCCGGCTCCCGGGCATCGCCAGCGGTGAAATAGGGATGCCAGCCGCCGGTGGCGGTGAGGATCCGGCCGTTGGTGGAGAGCGGCCCCAGGCGCTCGGGGACGAGGGTCCGAAAGCCCAGCTCCACCCCGACCGCCGCTCCCGGAGCGAGGGGAGTGGGGAGCGGCAGGAGCCAGGCGGTCCCCTCCGGTGCCGGGGGGGCCTCGATCGCCACCGGAGCGACCGGCCGCCCGTCCACCGTGGTCTCCCGGACCTCGATCCCGCCGCGGCCCGGACCGGAGGGCTGGTAGTACTCGCGGTTGACCGCGGTCACGCCGGCCGGCTCGCGGGCGAAGACGTTCGGGTAGAGCCAGATCGTGAGGGCGTCGACCGGCGCGGAGGCGTCGTTGACGATCCGGGCCCGGAGCACGCCCTCGATCCGGGCGAGGCCGGGCGGGATCTCCGCCGACAGCTGGTAGCGGCTCCGGGGCTCCTCCGCCCCACCCGCGCGCCCGGGGACCGCACCGGCCACCAGCAGGGCGGCGATCGCGACGGGCCGCCACACGGGAGGTCTACCGGCGTGCGGCCGGAACGAGCAGCCCGCCGAGGACCTCCCGGTTGTCCGAGAGGCGCCGGCCGAAGGTCCCGGCGATGGCCAGGACCAGTTTCAGGCAGGCCTGGGGCTTCTGGGTCTGGAGCTTGGCGAAGTCCCGCTGCCGGATCTCGAGGAGCTCGACCGGGGTCTGGGCCACCGCCGACACCAGCCGCGGCACGTCGGGGCAGACCAGCGACAGCTCGCCGAAGTGCTCCCCCTCGCCCAGGCTGGCGAGGACGTGGGGACGGCCCTCCGGGTCACGCAGGCCCACGGCCACGCGTCCGCTCCGGACGACGAAGAGCGAATCGCCGAGCATGCCCTCGACGAAGATCGGCGCGCCCTCGGGGACGCTCCGCTCCTGGGCGATCGAGGCGACGATCCGCAGTCCGGTATCGGTGAAGTCCCGGAAGAGCGGGCAGCGTGCCAGGGTCTCGACGGCCGTCATGGATCGTCCTGCTAGCACGCGGGAAACCGCCCGGCAACGGATCGCTCGCGGCCCGCCGCCCGGGTCTACCGCGGGGTCAGGTGGACGACGATGCGCTCGTCCTCGGCGGAGACCTCGAGGGTGCGCTCGACCAGCCGGCTGGTGCCGTCGGCGTAGGAGAGAGTGGCGCGGAGGCGGTAGATCCCCGGGGCGAGGAGGGCCGCCTGCTCCCGCCGGTCTTCGGCCGGACGGTCGCCGCCTCCCCAGCCGATCGCCGCGGCGGTCGAGCCGTCGGGTGCGCGCAGCTGCACCTCGGCGCGGGTCGGCGCCGGCCGGTCGGGGAGATCGTAGACGACGGTGATCTCCCGGGGCCGGTCCCCGAAGAACAGCCAGGCGAGGATCGCCAGCACCACCAGGAGTGGCGCCCGGCGCAGGATCTGCCGCCCCACCCCCACGGCCCGGGGCTCGTCGCTCACCGTTTGGCCACCTTCCGTGTCCCCGACTTCCGGGGACCATCGTGGCGGACCCTGGTCTTGATGTGCGGGATCAACGGCGGCTCGCCGGGCGAGCGGCGGCGGACCTGGACCTCCGCGTGGACCTCGAAGGTGAGCTGGCCCAGGAGTTCGAGAAGGTCGTCCCGGAGCCGGGTACTCTCCAGGAACTTCCGCAGCTCGGTACCGACCACCCGGGTGACTTCGGTCTTGGTCTTGTCCGCCTGGGCGACGACGTAGCCGATCGCCTCCTTGGGCAGCTTCAGTTCCTTCACCAGGGAGCGGATGCCCTCCTCCGTCATGAAGAGGGCCCCCACCCCGGCGACGAGCATCCGCCGGACGGCGTCCTGGACGACGCCCGGCCGCGACGAGCGCTCGTCGTCGGCGAAGGGCAGCTCCCGGGCCGCAGCGTCGTCCGTCCGAACCATCCGCCTTCTCCTCCGGGCCGGACCCGAGGGCCCGACCGACGAGCGTAGCCGAACCCCGGGGAGTCCGGCTGCCCGAGTTACTTGCCGAGCACCGGCAGCTGAACCTTGGCGGCCTGGACCGAGACCCGGCCGGCGACCGTCCGGGCCATCTCCCGGAACGCGGCCGACTGCGGCGACTCCGGGTGGCCGGCGACGATCGGCATGCCGGCGTCGCCGCCCTCGCGGATGGCGAGATCGAGGGGGATCTTGCCGAGGAGCGGGATCCCCATCGCCTCCGCCGCCCGGGCGCCGCCGCCGGAGGAGAACACCGGGGTGTGCTCGCGGCAGTGCGGGCAGACGAAGTCGCTCATGTTCTCGACCAAGCCGAGGACCGGGATCTCCACCTTGTCGAACATCATCTTGGCCTTGATCACGTCGGCCAGGGCGACGTCCTGCGGGGTGGAGACCAGCACCACGCCGGCGCTCTTCACCGTCTGCGCCAGGGAGAGCGGGATGTCGCCGGTGCCCGGGGGCAGGTCGAGGATCAGGTAGTCGAGCGCGCCCCAGGCGACGTCCCGGAGGAGCTGCGTCAGCGCGGAGTGGAGCATCGGTCCGCGCCAAACCATCGGCTGCGAGGGATCGACCAGGAAGCCGATCGACATCAGCTTGAGGCCGTGGGCCTCGAGGGGGAGGAGCTTCATCCCCTCCTGCGTCGGCCGGCGATCGACGCCGGTCATGATCGGCAGGGACGGACCGTAGAAGTCGGTGTCGAGGACGCCGACCCGGGCGCCCTCCTTGGCCAGGGCGACGGCCAGGTTGACCGTGACCGTGCTCTTGCCGACGCCGCCCTTCCCGGCCCCCACCAGGATCACGTTCTTTACCTCGGGGATCAGGTCGCCCTCGTGCCGGGGTCCCTTCCGC
>JAEZJH010000599.1 GCA_023436385.1 Pseudomonadota bacterium | reverse complement strand
CCCCAGCTCGGTGAAGGCGACGCGCCGGGTCCGGGCGGGGACCTCGTCGGGCCCGGTCTTGGGGAGGAAGCCGTCGAGGAGGATCGCCTCCGCCTCGCCCCTCCCCAGCCGGTAGCTCTTGGCCCCGCCGATCAGCCGCGCGCCCCGGGAGACCAGGGTGACCGTGGCCTCCTCCTGGGCCCGGGCCGGATCGGCCAGGAGGTTCTCCTTGGCCAGCCGGCAGGCCTGGACCAACGCCGACCACTGCGCCGCGTCGAGGCGGCCGGGACCGCCCTCGAGCTTCGCCTCCACGTGCCGGGCGAGGGCGGCGTCCATGTTGTCGCCGCCCAGCATCAGGTGCTCGCCGACGGCGACGCGGGTGAGCCGCGGCGGCCCCGACGGCTGGGCGTCGACCCGGACCAGGGTGAGGTCGGTGGTGCCGCCGCCGACGTCGACCACCAGCACCAGGCGCGCGCCGGCGAGGGCCTGGGCGAGGTCGCCCGGGTGCTGCTGGAGGAAGTCGTAGAACGCCGCCTGCGGCTCCTCGAGGAGGCGGACCCGCGGGAGGCCAGCCTCCTTGGCGGCGGCGACGGTCAGCTCCCGGGCCACCTCGTCGAACGAGGCGGGGACGGTGAGGATCACCTCCTGCTCCGCCAGCGGCGCCTCGGGATGGGCGGCGTCCCAGGCCGCCCGGAAGTGGGCGAGGATCCGCGCCGAGGCGGCGATCGGCGAGAGCTTCGGCACCTCCTCCGGCGCGCCCCAGGGCAGGATCGGCGCGGTGCGATCGACGCCGGCGAAGGAGAGCCAGCTCTTCGCCGAGGCGACGAGGCGCCCCGGGACCTTGGCCCCTTGGCGCTTCGCCAGCTCGCCGACGACGAACGGGGGCTCGTCGCCCCAGGGCAGCCGGGTGGCGCCGGCGGGAAGCTCCCCCGCCGCCGGCAGGTAGACCGAGGACGGGAGGAGCGGCAGCGCCGCCGCCTCGCCCGGCGCCACCAGCTGGGCGACCGGGAAGATCTCGATGGGGGCCTGGCCGGACGACGGGGTGGCGGCGAGCGCGGAGTTGGTGGTGCCGAGGTCGATGCCGACGACGAACCGCGGCTTCCTGGGAGTGGCCATCGTTTAGGGAGCGCTCTCCGCCGCCCGGAGGTTGTAGGTGAGCTTCCAGCGGCGGCCGGTCTTCGGCTCCACCGCGGAGAGCTCCAGGGTGCCGATCTCGGTGTAGCGGGCGTGGAGCCGCACCGGAACCACGTTGCCGGTCTCGCCCTCCGCGCCCTCGAGCGTGGTCTCGATCTCCGGCAGCTCGTCGAGGCCGGAGACCGGGTCGACCTCCGCGCCCACCGGGTCCTCGCGGCGCTCCGACGAGGCGAAGAAGCGGAAAGCGGTGGGCTCGCCCAGGACCAGCCCCAGCTCCCGGTGCAGCTCGACCTCGCTCCCCTCCTCCATCCCGAAGGGCGCCACGCAGACCGCGTCGACCCGGGGCGGGATCCCCGGCACCGCCAGCTCCGCCCGCTCGATCCCCACGTAGTAGGCCCGGGCGGCGCCGCCGCGGATGCGGATCCCCCGGCCCTTCCGCACCGCGCCGTAGTAGGCGGCGCCGTGGGAGACGGCGAGATCGGGGTCGGCGTTCTCGAGGACCCGGACCGGCTTGCCGCCATCGGCGAGGAGCCAGCGGTCGAGGACGTCGACGATCCGCTGCCGGAGCACGGTGGCCTTGGTGACGCCGCCGTTGAAGAGCAGCGCGGTCGGGTGCAGGAAGGCCCGGCCCTCCACGTGGACGCCCTCGGGGAGCGAGGCGGCGCCGGTGGTGCGGCCGAGGAACGCGGCGAGGTGCCGGGTGACCCCGGGGTCCGCCGCGTAGGGCAGGCCCAGGCTGGTGAGGCCGAGGCGCCGCGGCGTCTGGGGCCGGGCCTTGGCGTCCACCTCCGGGAAGAAGCCGTCGGTGAGGGTGGCGTCCAACTCGGCGCGGGTCAGCTCGGTGCGGATCGCGCCGCCGATCAGCTTGGCGCCGCGCCCCGGAATCACCAGCGGCGCCGCGGGCAGCGTCGGGTCGGCGTAGAGCGCCTCCTTCGCCACCCGGCAGCCGTGGGTGAGGGCCCGGAGCTGCCAGTCGTCGAGCGACTTGCCGGACCGCTCCAGCTTCGCCTTCACCGCGTAGGCGAGCGTGAGATCCATGTTGTCGCCGCCGAGGAGGATGTGATCCCCGACCGCGACCCGGTGGAGGACCAGGTTCCCCTCCTCCTCCAGCACGGCGATCAGCGAGAAGTCGGTGGTCCCGCCGCCCAGATCGCAGACCAGGATCAGGTCCCCGACCTCGACCTGCTTCCGCCACTCCTCGCCGGCGCCGGCCACCCAGGCGTAGAGCGCCGCCTGCGGCTCCTCCAGCAGCGTCAGCCGCTCCGCCAGGCCGGCCTGGGTCGCCGCCTCCACGGTCAGCTCCCGGGCCACCGCGTCGAAGGAGGCGGGGACGGTGATCACCAGGTCCTGATCGGCCAGCGGCGCGTCGGGATGCTGCGCGTCCCAGGCCTCCCGGAGGTGGGCGAGGTAGCGGGCGGAGGCGGTGACCGGCGAGATCCGGGGGACCTCGTCGGGCGCGCCAAAGGGGAGCAGCTCCGAGCGGCGGTCCACGCCCGCGTACGAGAGCCAGCTCTTGGCCGACGAGACCAGGCGGGCGGGGACGTTGGCGCCCTGCTCCCGGGCGAAGGCGCCGACGGCGTAGGTCCGGGCCGGATCCCAGGGGAGCGCCAGGGATCCCTTGGGCAGCTCCTGCTCGTGGGGCAGGTAGAGGAAGGAGGGAAGGAGCGGACGGATCCCCACCTCGCCGGCGTGGGTCACCTGCGGCACGTCGAGCCGCTCCGGTCGCGCCGGCTCCCCGGGCCGATCCTCCCCGGGCACGTAGGCGAGGGCGCAGTTGGTGGTGCCCAGGTCGATGCCGACGGTGAAGCGGTCGCTCACAGCTCCACCTCCGCCGGCTGGAGGATGGTCGGGTCGGCGCCCGGCGGCACCGGCGGGAGCTTCACCTCCGCGGCCCGCGAGCCGGGATGCGCCAGGCGCCCGCGGAACGGCGGCGTGCCCACCACGGTGCCGGTGAGGCGGACCCTCGCCGGGTCGAAGCCGGCCTCGATCGTCACCGTGGTCCCCTCCGCCTCCGTCCGCACCGGCTCGAGCTTCACGTAGGGGACGATGGCCTTCTTGCAGCCCTCGTGCACCGCGCGAGCGGCGGCGCCGACCTGCGCGTCGTCGTAGGCGCCGAGGTCCTCCTGGAGGAAGTCGAGGAAGCGGCCGTCGCGCTGGAGGATGGCGAGGAAGTGGAGCGCCGGGGCCGGATCGGGCTCCACCGGCGCCAGCGGTCCCGCGGGCTTCACCGCCTCGAGGCGGGGGCGCTCCGGCTCGCCGGGCGGCAGCGCGGGCTGGCCCTCCGCCGCCTCCTCGACCCGCGCGGCGGCGAAGCCGTCGAAGAGGATCTTCCAGGGGAGCCAGAGCGCGAGCCAGAGGCGGGCGAAAAATCCCAGCCGGACGGTTTCCATGGAGTTCCTCCGGCGGCGCCGGGCGAACGGGCCGGGAGCCGCGGGACGGGCCGCCGCACGGTGCCGGCGGGCCGCGAAAGAGGCCCTTTCCTACCCACGAGAGCCGCGGAAGGAAAGCGGTTTTGCCGAAGAGCCGGGGGGTTCCCTGTCGCGGGCCCGACGGGCGCGCCTGCGGAGCCCGCTCCAGGAAGCGCGGCCGCCACGTCTCCGGATCCCGCCTCCAGCCTCCCTCGCGGCGCCGGCCCGGAGTCCGGTCGGGCGTCGCGGCGGGTGGAGACATCCGCCGGGCCGTGAACAGGCGAGCCGGGTGCCTGTATACGCCGTCCGACGGGCCAGCCGGGCTACGCTCGGGATATGAACCGCCTGCGTTCCCTCTCCCTCCTGGCGCTCGCGCTCCTCTCGCTCCCGGGTTGCGTGTTCACGCCCCTCGGAACCGCCCGTACCCTCGCGTCCGGGGAGACCCGGCACCAGGCGGGCCTCGGGCTGGCCAACCTCGACGGCTTCCTCTGGCCGTCCTGGTCCTACGAGTACCGGCACGGCCTTGCCGACGGCGCGGAGGTCGGGGTCGGGTTCCGGGATTTCGGACCCACCGTCGACGTGAAGCTGGCCCTCCTCCGGACCGACGACGTCGCCCTGGCGGTCGAGCCCACCTTGACCGCGTGGCCGGATTTCTCTGGCACCTTCCTCAATCTGCCGCTCCTCTTCGACCTCGACGTCGCTTCCTGGGCAACCCTGACGCTCGCCACCTCTCCGATGGTCGGCGTCCCCGACACCGACTTCCGCTACCTGGGGACCGGCGCCGGCGTGGCTCTCTGGGTGACCGATGGCTTCGCCGTTCAACCATCGGTGCAATGGCTCACGCCCCTCGGCCGCGAACCCGACCTCGACGACGGGTACGGCTTCGCCGGGCTGGGATTCCTCTTCGGCCCACCGCCCGTCCGGTGAATGCCGTCCCACCGTGGGACGCCGGCGCCGCCCCCGGGCGCCGGGGGGGGTGGTACGCTCGAGGCGCCGTCCAACCCGGTGGCCGTCGGAGGGGGGAACATGAGGATCGATCTCGGAACCGATTTCGTCCGCATCGCCCGCGAGCACCTGGAGAGCCCGGAGGTCCGCTCCCGGCTCCTGTTCATGGCGGACAGCTACGCGAGCTTCGAGGGGTGGCTGAACTGGGAGCTGGCCTACGCCTTCTCGCGGCAGTACCCGTGGCCCGACTACACCGCGCAGCGGGAGTACCCGCTCCCCAACGGCGGCCACGTGGATCTCGCCCTCTACCACGGCGATCGCCCGGGCGAGGGCGGCCCGGTGGTCTTGGTCGTGACCAAGCTGATCTGGGACAACCACAACGCCGGGAAGCTGTTCGAGTCGGCCTCGATGGACGAGCAGCGGATCGCCGCCCACGGCGAGGGGCTGGTCCTCCTCGCCACCGTCAGCGCCGGCGTCGAGGTGGAGGACGGACCGCGCGCCGGCTCGGCGGCGGAGCTCCTCCTCCGGGCGGAGAAGGCGCTCACCCCGGACACCCGGGCGACCCGCGAGGTCCTCTTCGATCGCGACGTGAAGCCCGGGGCCAACTGGTACCTGGCGCCGCGGATGCTGGTGGCGGCGTACCGGGTTCGCTGCTGAATTCGCGCGGGGGCCCGGGTTCCCGGGCCCCCGGCGGCGTCTACCGCGCCCGCAGCTGCTCGAGCAGGAAGTCCGCCATCCGCGCGTAGCCGTGGATGCGGTTGGGGAGCTTCGAGAGCCCGTGGCCCTCGTCGGGGAAGTAGAGCGCCTCGACCTTCACCCCGCGGCGCTCCAGGTTCTGCACCACCTGCCGGGCCTCGTTGACTGGCACCCGCATGTCGTTGACCCCGTGGATGACCATCAGCGGGGCCCGGATGTCGTCGAGCCGGTGAATCGGAGACAGCTCCCGGAGGGTCTTCCGATCCTGCTCCAGGGAGCCGTATTCGGCCTCCCGGAGCGGCCGGCGGAACGGGTGGGTCTCCTCGAGGAAGGTCTCGAAGTTCACGATGCCGACCATGTCGACGCCGGCGGCGAAGGTCTCCGGGTTGAACGCCAGCTGGGCCACGGTCATGTAGCCGCCGTAGGAGCCGCCGGCGACGGCGATCCGGCCCTGGGCGGCGATGCCCTGCGCCACCAGGTACTCGGCGGCGGTGCGGACGTCGCGGATCGCGTCCCAGCGCTTCCCGACGTTGTCGGCGGCCTGGTAGGCGTGGCCGTAGCCGGTGGAGCCCCGGATGTTCGGCGTGTAGATCGCCAGGCCGCGGGAGAGGAGATACTGATAAACCGCGCTGAACCGCGGCCGCTCCTGGGACTCGGGGCCGCCGTGGACCCACACCACCAGCGGGTGCGGCCCCTTCCCGGCGGGGAGATACAGGTAGCCGGGGATCTGCAGGCCGTCGTGGGCGGGAATCCGGAGGAGCCGCGGTGCCACCAGGGTCGCCCGGTCGATGCCGGCGGTGTCGCTCTTGGTCACCCGGGAGAGCTTCCCCGAGGCCACCTCGAGCAGGTAGACGTCGGCGTTCTCGGTGGGACCGGTGAAGGCGAAGAAGAGCCGCTTCCCGTCCCGGGAGAACTCCGGGGCGAAGATCACGCCGTCCGGGAGCGCCGGCCGGGAGACGGGGCGGAAGCTCTTCGCGTCGAGGAGTTGCAGGCGCGAGTAGCCGTCCTCGTTGACCACCGCGGCGAGGTGCTTCCCCTCGGCGGCCACCGCCTCCACCTCCCACTCCGGCTCGTACACGGGCTCGAGGCGGTTGGGCTGGTCCAGGGTCACGCGCACCAGGCGGGTGCGGTCGCGGCCGCGGTCGCTGGTGAAGAGGAGCGACCGGGAGTCCGGATGCCAGGCGAACCCGGAGACGTGTTCGGGCTTCTCGTGGGGATTCAGATGCACCGTCCGGCCGGTGGCGACCTCCAGCGCATACAGGTCGAGATCGTCCAGCGTGTTCGACCGGGCGTAGGCCAGCCACTTGCCGTCGGGGCTGTAGCGGCCGGGCCGAAGCACCTCGTCGGCCTGCTTCACGCACTTGGCCCGGCCGGTGGCGACGTCGACCTCGTAGAGGTCGAAGAACCGCTCGTCGCGCTCGTTCGAGGTCCAGACGATCTTGGCGCCGTCGGGAGACCAGCCGCCGAAGGTGTAGATCTTGGAGTCCTGGGTCGAGAGGCGCCGGGGCGAGGAGCCGTCGGGCTTCGAGACCCAGATCTGCACCCGCTCGTCGCCCCCCCGGTCGACGAACCAGGCGATCCGATCCCCCCGGGGCGACCAGGCGACCCCGCGGACGGTCTCGCCGGTGAAGCTGAGCTGCGAGGGCCAGCCGCCGGCCGACGGGACCCGCCAGGCCTCCATCACGCCGGTGAGGTTGGTGAGGAAGGCCACGTCCTTCCCGTCGGGGGACGGAGACGGGGCGGTGGCGCTCCGCATCTGCAGGAAACGCTCGAGGGGCACGCTCTCCTGCCGGGGGACCGCCCCGGCAGGGAGAGCGGCGGCCAGCAGGGCAACGACGACGATCGGGAGGGGGAGATTCATGGCGGCACCTGTTCTGCCCTGCACGGAACGACCTTGGCAACCGGAACGAGCACGCCCGGCCTGACCCGGAGTGAGAGCCGATCCACACCAAGCCCCCCCGCCAGGGAGGCGGCACGCCGGCCGACGCTGACAGTCCCGTGACCTCCGATGCCCAAGGTCCGGGGCGATGTCGGAGGGGGCGGCTCCGGGTGGCTCCGTGCGTGGGGGCACCCGGTGGAGACCGCGGGCAACGGGCCGGACGATTGGGAGAGGAACGTGACCGAAGCGTATCTGCGGGCGGCGGACGAGCGGATCGACTGGGTGAAGTCGATCCCCTTCTGGCTCATCCACCTGGCGCCGCTCCTGGTCTTCTGGACCGGCGTGCGTCCGATCGACGTGGCGCTCTGTATCGGGCTCTACTACCTGCGGATGTTCTTCCTCACCACCACGTATCACCGCTACCTGGCCCATCGCGCCTTCAAGATGGGCCGCGTGATGCAGTTCCTGATGGCCGCCGGCGGGACCCTCTGCGCGCAGAAGGGGCCGCTCTGGTGGGCCGGCCACCACCGGCACCACCACCGCTACTCCGACCGGCCGGAGGACATCCACTCGCCGAAGCGCGGCTTCCTCTGGAGCCACATGGGGTGGTTCCTCTGCAACAAGTACGACGAGACACCCTTCGAGGCGATCAAGGACTTCGCCAAGTACCCGGAGCTTCGCTGGCTCGACCGCTACCACCTGGTCCCGCCGGCGCTCCTGGCGCTGGCGGTGTATGCGATCGGCGGCGCGTCGGCCCTGGTGGTCGGGTTCTTCCTCTCCACGGTGCTGCTCTACCACGGCACCTTCTTCATCAACTCCCTGGCCCACGTCTTCGGCCGGCGCCGCTACGCCACCACCGACACCAGCCGGAACTCGTTCCTCCTCTCCCTGCTCACCCTGGGCGAGGGCTGGCACAACAACCACCACTACTACCAGTCGACGGCGAACCAGGGCTTCTTCTGGTGGGAGCTCGACCCGAGCTACTACGTGCTCCGGGTGATGTCGTGGCTCGGCCTGGTGCGGGACCTCCGGACGCCGCCCGCCCACGTGCTCGCGGCAAACAGGATCGCCGATGGGCATCGGGACGTGGGACTCCTCGGCGATCTCCCCGCCCGGGCGGCGGACGCGGCCAGCCGGGCGG
>JAEZJH010000156.1 GCA_023436385.1 Pseudomonadota bacterium | reverse complement strand
GTCGTGGACGGGCCCTCGCGGGACAGGACGGCGTGCTGCGAATCATCCCCCTGGGAGGCCTGGGCGAGATCGGCCTCAACTCGATGGTGCTCGAGACCGCCGGGGACGCGGTGCTCGTCGACTGCGGGCTGATGTTCCCGCAGGAGTCGGGCCTGGGCGTCGACGTGGTGGTCCCCGACTTCACCTTCGTCCACTCGATCGCCGACAAGCTCCGGGCCCTGGTGCTCACCCACGGCCACGAGGATCACCTGGGCGCCGTCCCCTTCCTCCTCCGGGATCTGGGCGAGCGGAAGCTCCCGGTCTACGGCTCGCGCTTCACCCTGGCGCTGCTGAAGCCGAAGCTCGCCGAGGCCGGGGTCGAGGGCGACCTCCGGGAGCTGCCGCCCGGCGAGAAGCTCGAGCTGGGCCACGACTTCGTGGTCGAGGGCGTGCCGGTCACCCACTCGATCCCCGACGGCTACGGCCTCGGGATCGACACGCCGGAGGGCCTGGTGGTCCACACCGGCGACTTCAAGATCGACCACCGCCCGATCGACGATCGCCCCACCGACCTGGCCCGCTTCGGCGCCCTGGGAAAGAGCGGCGTCCTCGCCCTCCTCTCCGACTCCACCAACTCCGAGCGTCCCGGAGTCTCCCTCTCCGAGCGGCAGGTGGGCACCGCCCTCGAGACGGTCTTCGCCCGGGCCCGGGCCCGGGTGGTGGTGAGCACCTTCGCCTCCAACGTCCACCGGATCCAGCAGGTCCTCGACGCCTCCCGCCGCTTCGGCCGGAAGGTGGTGCTGGTGGGCCGCTCGATGCAGGAGAACGTGCGGATCGCCGCGGAGCTGGGCTTCCTCGAGGTGCCGCTCGGCCTCATCGTCGACCTCGACGAGGGGAAGAAGCTCCGCCACGACGCGGTCACCGTGCTCTCCACCGGCGCCCAGGGCGAGCCGCGGGCGGCGCTGGTGCGGATGGCCACCGGCGATCCCTCCGCGCCCTTCCCGATCGACGAGGGCGACCTGGTGATCCTCTCGTCCCGCTACATCCCGGGGAACGAGGTGGCGATCGGCCACATGGTGAACCACCTGGTCCGCCGCGGCGCGGAGGTGGTCTACGAGTCCGCCGAGGAGATCCACGCCTCCGGCCACGCCTACCGGGAGGAGCAGCGGCTGATGCTGCGGCTCACCCAGCCCCGACACTTCGTCCCCATCCACGGCGAGTACCGCCACCTCGCCCGCCACGCCCGGACCGCCCAGGAGACCGGCCTCCCCGAGCGCGCCTGCCACCTGCTCCTCGACGGCGACGTGCTCCAGTTCGAGGACGGCCGGGCCTTCGTCAACGGCACCGTGCCCTCGGGCCGGGTTTACGTCGAGAGCCGCGGCGGGCCCGACGTGCCGGCGCTGGTGCTCAGGGAGCGGAGCCTCCTCGCGGAGACCGGCCTGGCCATCGTGGTGGTGGTGGTCGACCGGACCAGCGGCGAGGTGGTGCGGGGCCCGGAGCTGACCTCCCGCGGCCTGGCGATCCCGGACGAGGCGGCGCTCCTCCCCGAGCTCCGCCGCGAGGTCCTCGCCACCCTGGGCGCGCTGGCCCCCGGGACCCGCGCCGACGCCGGCGCCGTACAGGAAGAGGTCCGCCGGGCCGTCCGGCGGGTATGGAAGCGCCAGTCGGCGCGGCCGCCGGTGGTGCTGCCGGTGGTCATCGAGCTCTGATCGGGCTTTAGGCTTTTGACAAGGAAGGAGGCGCCATGCCCTCGTTCGACATCGTCTGCAAGGTCGATCTCCAGGAGGTCGACAACGCCGTCAACCAGTCCAAGAAGGAGCTGACCACCCGCTGGGACTTCCGCGGCGTGCCGGTGGAGATCTCCCTCTCCGACGACAAGAAGCGGCTGGTAATGAAGACCGACGGCGAGGAGCGGATCGAGCAGGTGTGGGACGTGCTCCTCGGCAAGCTGGTGAAGCGCGGGATCACCGCCAACTCGCTCACCCGCGGGACGAAGAAGCCGGCCGGCGGCAAGCAGTACACCCAGGACGTCGAGCTCCAGCAGGGCATCCCGCAGGACAAGGCCAAGGAGCTGGTGAAGAAGATCAAGGACACCAAGCTCAAGGTCCAGCCGGCGATCCAGGGGGACCTGATCCGCGTCACCGGGAAGGACCGGGACGATCTCCAGGCGATCATCCGTTTGTGCCGCGAGAACGCCGACGCGATGCATTTGGATATGCAGTACACCAATTTTCGCGAGTAAGGACGCCCGCCATGCGGGCGGCCTTGCTCGCGCAGCTTTTGACTTGCGGAATTCCTGCCGGAGGCAGGAATCCGTGGACGCCTCCTGGACCGGTCCGCCGGTCCAACCGGCAAAGCCCCCGGGAGTGACTCGCTTGGTAAAGAGCGGCAAGAAATCGGTCCACATCGTCACCCTGGGCTGCCCGAAGAACCGGGTGGACTCCGAGGTGATGCTCGGCGGCTTCCTCGAGGAGGGCTGGACCCTCGCCGACAGGCCCGACGACGCCGAGGTGATCGTCGTCAACACCTGCGCGTTCATCGAGGCGTCGAAAGACGAGTCGGTCCAGGCGATCCTCGAGGCGGCCCGCTACAAGGAGCTCGGCCGGGCGAAGAAGCTGGTGGTGGCCGGCTGCCTCTCCCAGCGCTACCCCGAGGAGCTGGCCAAGGAACTGCCGGAGGTCGACCACTTCGTCGGCACCTCGGCCTACGCCGGCCTGCCCGTGCTCCTCCGGGACGGCGCCGCCGCGCCGCGGCAGGTGATCCCCGACCCGCACTACATCCACGACGCCCTCACCCCGCGGGTCAACTCGCTCCCCTCGTACACGGCCTACCTGAAGATCAGCGAGGGCTGTGACAACGAGTGCGCCTTCTGCATCATCCCCAAGCTGCGCGGCGAGCAGCGCTCCCGGCCGATCCCGGACATCGTCCGGGAGGCGGAGCGGCTCGCCCGGGAAGGCGCCCGGGAGCTGAACCTGGTCGCCCAGGATCTCACCGCCTACGGCCACGACCTCCCCGGCAAGCCCAAGCTCCACGAGCTGGTCCGGGCGCTCGGCGAGGTGAAGGGGCCGCGCTGGATCCGCCTCCACTACGCCTACCCGCGGAACTTTCCCGACGAGCTGATCGCCGCGATCCGCGACGTCCCCACGGTGGTGAAGTACCTCGACATGCCGGTGCAGCACGCGAGCGACCGGCTCCTCCGGGCGATGAAGCGCGGCCGGAACGCCGCCTTCCTGCGGGAGCTGCTCGGCAAGCTCCGCGCGGAGATCCCCGGCCTCGTGCTCCGCACCTCGCTGATCGTCGGCCTCCCGGGGGAGACGGAGGAGGACTTCCGGCTCCTCCTCGACTTCATCCGGGAGCAGCGCTTCGAGCGGCTGGGGATCTTCACCTACTCGCAGGAGGAGGGGACCGCCGCCGGCGCCATGGAGGGGCAGCTTCCCGAAGAGGTGAAGCAGGCCCGCTGGGCGGAGGCGATGGAACTCCAGGCGGCGATCAACCGGGAGCAGCAGGAGGTCCTGGTCGGCCGGGAGCTGGAGGTGCTGGTCGAGGGTCCGCACGAGGAGACCGAGCACCTGCTGGTCGGCCGCCACGCCGGGCAGGCGCCGGAGATCGACGGCACGGTGATTATCAATGACCTCTCCGACCTGGAGGTCTCGCCCGGGGACCTGGTGCGCGTCCGCGTCGAGGAGGCCCACGAGTACGACCTGGTCGGTCCGGTGGTGTCGATCGTCGAGAAGGCGCCGCCCCGGGCGGAACGACGGCCCGACGGCGTCCGGCTGCCGGTGTTCGTGGCGCCGCGATAACCGAGGAGCGCGTGGAGCTGACCCGCGAGCTAGCGGTAGCCCGAACCCTGGCCCGGGAGGCGGGGCGGATCCTCCTCGAGGTCTACGCCACCGACTTCGCCGTGGTGGAGAAGGCCGACGACGCGGGTCCCGTCACGGAGGCCGATCGGCGGTCCAACGCCTTCCTAGTCGAGGAGCTGCGCCGGGCCTTCCCCGGCGACGGGATCGTCGCGGAGGAATCGGCCGACTTCGGCGACGCCCGGACGCGCCGCCGCTGCTGGTTCGTCGATCCCCTCGACGGCACCGCCGAGTTCGTCAACCGGAACGGCGAGTTCGCGGTGCACGTGGGCCTGGCGGTCGACGGCGAGGCGCGGCTCGGCGTGGTCTACCGGCCGGTCGGCGACAAGCTCTACGCCGGGATCGTCGGCGACGGCTGCACCCTGGAGACCCAGGGAGAGACCCGCTCGCTCCGCCTGCGTCCGGTGACCGATCCGGCGGCGATGCGGCTGGTCGTCTCCCGCTCCCACCGCTCGCGGAAGACCGACGCGATCCGCGCGGCGCTGGGGATCACCCGGGTGATCGAGTGCGGCTCGGTGGGCCTCAAGTGCGGCCTCCTCGCCGAGGGCGAGGCGGACCTCTACCTCCACCCCGGAGCGAAGAGCCAGCGCTGGGACTCCTGCGCCCCGGAGGCGATGCTCCGGGCGGCGGGCGGGGTCCTCACCGATCTCCGCGGCGAGCCCTACCGCTACGACGGCACCGAGCTGGCCAACGTGCGCGGGCTCCTCGGCTGCGCCGAAGCGGCGTTCCCGGCGATCCGGGCGATCACCGCGCCGCTGGCCGCCGGGTCGTAGCCGGGGTGTTTTCCGGCACCCCCGTCCTCGCGCAAGCGTAAGCTACCCGACGGACTCGGGAAGGACCGGCGCCCCCGGGCGTTTGGAGGGAGCGCGGCCCGGACGCCATGCTGATCCGGCTACCCCAAAGCTTCCGACGAGACGCCCATGCCCACGCTGAAGCCCCAGATCCTCGAGCTGATCCGCCGGACCTCCTCCACCCTGCCCGACGACGTCCTCGACGCCCTCGCCGCCGCCCGCGATCGCGAGTCGCCGGGCTCCCGCTCCCACCGCACCTTCGAGCTGATGCTCGAGAACGTGGCGGCGGCGGAGAAGGCCGCGGCGCCGATCTGCCAGGACACCGGCACGCTGATCTTCTACGTCGACCACGGTCCCGACGTCTCGCCGCACCGGCTGGAGAAGGACGTGATCGAGGCGGTCCGGGAGGCGACGAAGCGCTCCTACCTCCGGCCCAACGCCGTCGACTCGATCACCGGCAAGAACAGCGGCGACAACGTCGGCGACGGCTCGCCCTACCTCCACTTTCACGCCCGCAAGGAGAAGGGCGTCCGCGTCCGCCTGATGATGAAGGGCGGCGGCTGCGAGAACATGGGCGTCCAGTACTCGCTCCCGGACGAGAACCTCGGCGCCGGCCGCGACCTCGACGGCGTCCGCCGCTGCCTGATCGACGCGGTCCACAAGGCCCAGGGCTTCGGCTGCGCCCCCGGGACGATCGGCGTCGGCGTGGGCGGCGACCGGGTGGCGAGCTACCAGGAGTCGAAGGAGCAGCTGTTCCGCCGCCTCGACG
This sequence comes from Pseudomonadota bacterium, assembly GCA_023436385.1. GTDB lineage: Bacteria > Myxococcota > Myxococcia > Myxococcales > Vulgatibacteraceae > JAEZJH01. Next base: position 252 of record JAEZJH010000156.1, on the reverse strand, counting down.
ATCGGAACCCGAACTCCGCTCTCGACGAGCTGGAGAAGGAGCTGGAGGGATCGCTCCAGGAGCTGGGGATCGGGCCGATGGGCTTCGGCGGCGGCACCACCGTGCTCGGCGTGAAGATCGGCGCCCGGCACCGGGTCCCGGCCAGCTTCTTCGTCTCCGTCAGCTACATGTGCTGGGCCTACCGCCGCGGCGTGCTCGAGGTAAAGGGAGCCAAGGCCACCATCGACGGACGGCCGATCCCCACCGGCGCGC
>JAEZJH010000577.1 GCA_023436385.1 Pseudomonadota bacterium | reverse complement strand
CATCAAACCAATCGGCAGCCGGTGCTGCAGCATGAATTGATTCGCAGGCCCGATAACGAACAGCATGATGGGGTTGCGATAGATGCGATACGCCAGCCGGCGTAACGGCGGCAGCCTGCCCCCGCCGGCCCGTCGTGGCAAGCCCACAGCGATGGCCGAAGGGAACGGGCGGTCCCCCCCGCCCCGGCCCCGGTCCGGAGCCTTCCCCCGCCGCGCGGGCTCGGGTTAGACCGGTAGGCAGGAGACGGACGACGATGAACCCGGCGAACTGCGAACGATGTGGGGCGTCCGACCCGGTGCCGGGCCTGGAAGCCCCCGTGCTCTGCGAGGACTGCATCCTCAAGGCCCTGGCGGCCCGGTTCCCGATCGGAAACGCGTCCCTCGAGGCCCTCGCCGCCGCGATCCGCCGCAGTCCGGCCGATCGCCACCGCCCGCGCCGGGCCACGGGAGGCTAGGGATGGCCCGGGTGCTGCTCGTCGACGACGACCGGGAGCTCACCGACGGGCTCTCGATCTGGCTGGGGATCCGGGGCCATGAGGTCCGGGCGGTTCACGAGGCCCGGCAGGTGGTCCGCGCCGCCCGGGAGTTCGGCCCGGACCTGGTGCTCCTCGACGCCGTCCTGGGTGGCAGCTCCGGCTCGTCGGTCGCCGCCGACCTCACCGAGGCCGGGGTCGAGCGGATCGTCCTCTGCACCGGCCTGCCCGCGCGCCTCCTCCCCCCGGGCCTGCCGGTGCTGGAGAAGCCGCTTCGCCTCGAGCGCCTCGAGGCCACCCTCGCCGCCCTGACCTGATCACCCCGGTCGGATCGCCGACCGGATCCAGGCCAGGTAGGGCTCGTGCCCCGCCTCGACCTTCAGCGCCAACACCTCCGGGACGTCGTACGGGTGCAGTTCGACGATCCGGCGGCGCAGCGCCTCGAAGGCCGCCGTCCGGGTCTTGAGGAGGAGCAGGACCTCGGCCTCGTCCTGGATCGCTCCCTCCCACCGGTAGATCGAGCGGAGGCCCGGCACCACGTTGCCGCACGCCGCCAGCCCCTCCTCCACCAGCGTCCGCGCCAGCCCCGCCGCCACCTCGGCCGACGGCGCGGTGATCAGCACCACGGTCACATCGGTCACAGGATGTACCTCGAGAGGTCCTCGTCCTTCACCACGTCGGCGAGGCGCCGGCGCACGTAGGCGGCGTCGACGCGGATCGCGTGGCCGGGCGGCAGCTCGGAGGCCTCGAAGGAGACCTCGTCGAGGAGCCGCTCCATCACCGTGTGCAGCCGGCGGGCGCCGATGTTCTCGCTCCGGTCGTTCACCTCCCGGGCGATCCGGGCGATCTCCTCCACCGCGTCGTCGGCGAAGGTGAGGTCCACGCCCTCGGTCGCGAGGAGCGCCCGGTACTGCTTGAGGAGCGAGTTCTGCGGCTCCCGGAGGATCCGCACCAGGTCGGCCTCGCCCAGCGGCTCGAGCTCGACGCGGATCGGGAAGCGCCCCTGCAGCTCCGGGATCAGGTCGGAGGGCTTGGCCACGTGGAAGGCGCCGGCGGCGATGAAGAGCATGTGGTCGGTCTTCACCGCGCCGTACTTGGTGGTGACGGTGGAGCCCTCGACGATCGGGAGGAGATCCCGCTGCACGCCCTCCCGGGAGACGTCGGGGCCGCCGCTCGCCGACTGCCGGCCGGCGATCTTGTCGATCTCGTCGATGAAAACGATCCCGCTCTCCTCCGCCCGCCGGACCGCGTCCCGCTTCACCCGCTCCATGTCGACCAGCTTCTTCGCCTCCTCGTCGGCGAGGAGCTTCCTCGCCTCCGCCACCCGCACCTTCTTCCGCTTCTTCGCGCCCTTCCCGAACGGCCCCGGGAGGTTCCCGAACATCTCCCCCAAGTTCAGGCCCATCTCCTCCATCCCCTGGGGCCCGAACACCTGCATCATCGGGAACTGCGCCGACTCCGAGACCTCGGCCTCCACGTACCGGTCGTCCAGGGTTCCGGCCCGGAGGTCCCGCCGGAGCGACTCCCGGGGCGGGACCGGGGGTACCGCGCCGCCGCCGCCCGGGGGCGGGGCGAGGAACACGCCCTGCGCCGCCCGCTCCTGGGCGATCGGACCGGCGAGGAGGTCGAGGAGCCGCTCCTCGGCCAGCTCCTCCGCCTTGGCCCGGACCTTCCCGGTCTCCTCCTCCCGGACCAAGGCCACGGCCACCTCCACCAGGTCGCGGATCATCGCCTCGACGTCCCGGCCGACGTAGCCGACCTCGGTGTACTTCGAGGCCTCCACCTTCACGAACGGCGCCCCCGCCAGCCTCGCCAGCCGCCGGGCGATCTCCGTCTTCCCCACGCCGGTGGGCCCGATCATCACGATGTTCTTCGGGGCAATCTCGTCCCGGAGCGCCGGCTCCACCTGCTGCCGGCGCCAGCGGTTCCGGAGGGCGATCGCCACGGCGCGCTTGGCCGCCTTCTGCCCGACGATGTACCGGTCCAGCTCGGCGACGATCTCCCGCGGGGTCAGCGGCACGTCACAGCTCCTCGAACACCAGGTTCGCGTTGGTATAAATGCAAATATCGGCGGCGATCCGCATCGCCCGCTCCGCGATCTCCCGGGCGGAGAGCTCGGTGTTCTCGGCGAGGGCCCGGGCCGCCGCCAGGGCGAAGGGTCCGCCCGAGCCCACCGCGGCCACCCCGTGCTCGGGCTCGACCACGTCGCCGGTGCCGGTGAGGATCAGGGTCTTCTCCCGATCGGCGACCAGGAGCAGCGCGTTGAGCTGCCGGAGGTAGCGATCGGTGCGCCACTCCTTGGCCAGCTCCACCGAGGCCCGGGTGAGGTTCTTCGCGTACTCCTTCAGCTTCCCCTCGAACTTCTCGAAGAGCGCGAAGGCGTCGCCGGTGGCCCCGGCGAACCCGGCGATCACCTGCCCCTCGCCCAGCCGCCGGAGCTTCCGGGCGTTCCCCTTCATCACCGTCTTCTCGAGGGTGACCTGGCCGTCGCCGGCGAGCACCACCTGCCCCCCGCGCCGGACGGCGAGGATGGTGGTCCCGTGCATCACCACTGGTTCGGACATGCAGCCTCCGCAAAGCGCAATTGCCGCGGAGTATAGCCACCTAGGCCCTGGGGTGGGCCTTGTCGTAGACCGCCATCAGATGTTCGACGGTGACGTGGGTGTACCGCTGCGTGGTGGAGATCGAGGCGTGGCCGAGCAGCTCCTGGATCCCCCGGAGATCGGCGCCGGCGTCGAGGAGGTGGGTGGCGAAGGTGTGCCGGAGCGCGTGGGGATGCGTCGGTGAGGGCGCCCGACGGTCGAGGAGGCGGTGCACGTCGCGCGGCCCGAGGCGGTTGCCGCGCCGGTTGAGGAAGACCGCGTCGGGCGGCGATCCCGCCGTGGCCAGTTCGCGCCGTCCGTGGCCGAGCCACTGGCGGAGGGCCTCGCCGGCGGGCTCGCTGAGGGGCACCGCGCGCTGCTTCGAGCCCTTGCCCCACACCGTGACCCTCCGCCGGTCGAGGTCGAGGTCGTCGAGGCGGAGGCCGCACACCTCGGACACCCGCAAGC
>JAEZJH010000559.1 GCA_023436385.1 Pseudomonadota bacterium | reverse complement strand
TTATCGAGCCCCCCTCCGCGAAAGCGGCAGGGGGGCTCGTTCTTTAAGCACCCGTCGTTGTTTCCGGTCGGAGAACCCGATGTCGAAGCCCTACGACCCCCGCGACCGCTTCTACAAGCGCGCCAAGCAGGAGGGGTTTCGTGCCCGTTCGGCCTACAAGCTCCAGGAGATCGCCCGGCGCTTCGGCCTCTTCCAGAAGGGCCAGAAGGTCCTCGACCTGGGCGCCGCTCCGGGCGGCTGGCTGCAGGTGATCGCCGCGGAGGTGGGCCCGGCCGGCCTGGTGGTGGGCGCCGATCTCGAGCGGATCGCGGGCGGGCTCCCGCCGCAGGTGAAGACCCTGGTCCTCGACCTCCGCGACCCCGCGGCGCCGGCGCGGCTGCGCGAGTTCGCCCCGCGCTACGACGTGGTCACCTCCGACATGGCCCCGAAGACCACCGGGGTCCGCGAGACCGACGAGGCCCGCTCCCTGGAATTGGTCGGCCTCGCCCTCGAGGTCGCCCGCGAGCAGCTGGTCCCCGGCGGTTCGTTCGTGGCCAAGGTCTTCGAGGGCGGGGACTTCGAGGAGCTCCTCGCCGAGGTCCGCCGCTCCTTCGCCAAGGTGCGGCTGGTCCGCCCGGAGGCCACCCGCGATCGGTCCCGGGAGATCTTCGTGGTCGGCCAGGGTCTCATGCGACAGGCCGGCGCGACGGAAGGCGGCGAGCCCCCGGCTCGCTAACCGGATCCGACGCGATCGGGGCGTCGCGCACCGGTCGTCGTCACCATCATCGCCTTCCTGGCTTTCATGCGTCGTTCCGCAGCGCTTCGGCCTTCCGTCGTTCTTGACGGGCGAGCGAGCGGAAACTAGGTTGCCGCCCCATGTTGACCTTCCAGGATCTGATCCTGACGCTGCAACGTTACTGGGCCGAGCGCGGGTGTATCGTCGGCCAGGGTTACGACATCGAGGTCGGCGCCGGGACGATGAACCCGCAGTCGTTCCTCCGGGTGCTCGGCCCCGAGCCGTGGAACGTCTGCTACGTCGAGCCCTCCCGCCGACCGACCGACGGCCGCTACGGCGAGAACCCCAACCGCCTCTACCAGCACCACCAGTTCCAGGTGGTGCTCAAGCCCTCGCCGAAGGACGTTCAGGAGCTGTACCTGGGCTCGCTGCGGGCGATCGGCATCGATCCCCTCGAGCATGACCTCCGCTTCGTCCACGACGACTGGGAGTCGCCCACCCTCGGCGCCTGGGGCCTCGGCTGGGAGGTCTGGTGCGACGGGATGGAGATCACCCAGTTCACCTACTTCCAGCAGGCGGGCGGCTTCGACTGCCGGCCGGTGGCGGTGGAGCTGACCTACGGGCTCGAGCGGATCTGCATGTACCTGCAGAACCGGGCCAACGTCTTCGACATCGAGTTCACCAAGGGCGTCACCTATCGCGAGGTCTTCCACGAGAACGAGGTGGAGATGTCGCGTTACTCGTTCCAGGCCTCCGACGCGGAGATGCTCTTCCGGACCTTCGACATGTGCGAGGCGGAGTGCCAGCGGCTCCTCGCGCTGAAGCTCCCGCTGCCCGCCTACGACTACGCGCTGAAGTGCTCCCACGCGTTCAACAACCTCGACGCCCGGGGCGCGATCAGCGTCACCGAGCGCCAGGGCTACATCCTCCGGGTCCGGACCCTCGCCCGGGGCTGCGCCGAGGCCTTCGTCGCCAAGCGCGAGGAGCTGGGCTTCCCGCTGCTCCAGTCCGGCTGGGCGAAGCGCAACGCCGGGGAGGTGCGGTGATGGCCCGCGACCTGTTGCTGGAGATCGGCACCGAGGAGATCCCGGCGGCCTTCTTCCCCGCGGCCCTCGACGACCTGCGCGGGCTGGTGATTCGCGCCCTCGACGAGGCCCGGCTCGCCCACGGGGAGGCCCGGATCTTCGGGACGCCCCGCCGGCTCGCCGTGCTGGTCTCGGGCGTGGCGGAGGAGCAGGCCCGGGTGGTCCGGCAGGAGATCGGGCCGCCGGTGAAGCACGCCTTCGAGGCGGACGGCTCGCCGAAGAAGGCGGCCCTCAACTTCGCGGAGAAGGTCGGCGTCCCGGTGGAGCGGCTCGCCCGGATCGAGCAGCCGAAGGGCGAGTACCTGGCGGCGACGGTGGAGGAGGTGGGCCGCCCGGCGGCGGAGGTGCTCCCGGAGCTCCTCGCCTCCGCGGTCCGCTCGATCCCCTGGAAGAAGAGCATGCGGTGGGGCGACGTGGAGGTGCAGTTCGCCCGGCCGGTGCACTGGATCCTCGCCCGGTTCGGCGCGGAGGTGGTCCCCTTCACCTTCGGCGACGTGACCTCCGGCGGCTTCACCCGGGGCCACCGCTTCCTTGCCCCCGGGAACCTCGACATCCCCGAGCCGGCGGCCTACGTCGAGCTGCTCCGGCGGGCGGAGGTGATCGTCGATCCCGCCGAGCGGCGGCAGGCGGTCCTCGCCGCGGCGCTGGCCGGCGCCGCCGAGACGGGCGGCAAGCTCCTCCTCGACGACGCGCTCCTCGACGAGGTCACCTTCCTCGTCGAGCGGCCCAGCCCGATCGTCGGCCGGTTCGAGGAGAGCTACCTGGACCTGCCGCGGGAGGTGCTGGTCTCGGAGATGCGCGGCCACCAGAAGTACTTCTCGGTGACCACGCCCGACGGCTCCGCGCTGCTCCCGGCCTTCGTGGCGATCGCCAACACCCCGGTGCGCGATCCGGGCCAGGCCCGCCGCGGCTTCGAGCGGGTGCTCCGGGCGCGGCTCGCCGACGGGCGGTTCTTCTACGACGAGGACCGGAAGGCGCCCCTCGCCTCCTTCGTCGACCGGCTGAAGAAGGTGACCTTTCAGCAGAAGCTCGGCTCGAGCCACGAGAAGATGGAGCGCTTCCGCTCCCTCGCCCTCTGGCTCTCCGATCGGCTGGGACTGCCACCGGCCAGCCGCGAGGCGATCGAGCGGGCGGCGACGCTCTGCAAGGCCGCCCTGGTCACCGGGATGGTGGGCGAGTTCCCCGATCTCCAGGGGGTGATGGGCCGGGAGTACGCCCTGGCCTCCGGCGAGTCGGAGGCGGTCGCCCGGGCGATCTACGAGCACTACCTCCCCCGCGGCCAGGGCGGCGGGCTGCCCACCGCCGACGAGGGGGCGGTGATCGGGATCGCCGACCGGGTCGACACCGTCTGCGGGATCTTCGGGATCGGCAAGCCGCCCACCGGCACCGCCGACCCGTTCGGCCTCCGGCGCGCGGCCCTGGGGATCATCCACGTCACCCTGGCCCGGCGCTACCGCTACGACCTGGGGAAGCTGGTCGACCAGGCCCTCGCCCACCTCGAGCCGAAGCTGGCCAAGCCGGTGGCGGAGGTGCGGGCCCAGGTCCTCGAGTTCTTCCGCGGCCGGCTGAAGAACCTCTGGGCGGAGGAGTATCCCGCGGAGGTGGTGGAGGCCGTGCTGGCCGCCGGGTTCAACGACCTGGTGGCCGTCCGCGAGCGCCTCGCCGCCGTGGACCGGATGCTGGGCGACCCGGATTTCCGGGCCCTGGCCGAGGGCTTCTCCCGGACCAACATCGTGGAGAAGGCGAAGAGCATCCCCAAGGGCGACGTCGACGCCGAGCTCTTCGAGAAGGAAGCGGAGCGGATGCTGTTCAAGTCCTTCCTCGGCACCCGGCAGGCCGTGGAGGAGAAGCTCCGGCGCGACGAGTTCGGCCCGGCGCTCCAGGACTTCGTCGGCCTCCGGGGGCCGCTCGATCAGTTTTTCATCGACGTGATGGTGATGGCAGAGGACCCGAGGGTCCGGGACAACCGGCTCAAGCTGCTCGCGGAGATCCGGGAGCTCTTCGGCAAGGTGGCGGACTTCGGACGGATGGACCTGAAGAAGACGGGTGGCAAGCGGTAGCCGGCGTCCGGCACGCAGCCGCCCCCACGGCAAGCAAGGGGCATAGATGAGGTACGTGTTCTCGTTCGGCGACGGCAAGGCCGACGGTGTCGAGCAGATTCCCGAGGGGACGAAGGTCCGCAAGCTCCGGATCGGCGGGAAGGGGGCCGGGCTCGCGGAGATGACCGCGGCGGGGCTCCCGGTTCCTCCCGGTTTCACCATCGCCTGCAAGGCCTGCCTGATCTGGCAGGAGAACCGGACGCTCCCCGAGGAGATCGAGGCGGAGATGCGCGAGCATCTCGCCACCCTCGAGCGCCGGATGGGCAAGAAGCTGGGCGACGCGGAGAACCCGCTGCTCGTCTCCGTCCGCTCCGGTGCCCCGGAGAGCATGCCCGGGATGATGGACACCGTCCTCAACCTCGGGCTGAACGACAAGTCGGTGGAGGGCCTCGCGGCCCGGAGCGGCAACCGCCGCTTCGCCTTCGACGCCTACCGCCGGTTCATCGCCATGTTCGGCAACGTCGTCCTCGGGATCGACAAGGGCGAGTTCGACGAGGCCCTCGAGGCGGCGAAGCACGCGAAGAAGGTGCGGCTCGACACCGAGCTCGACGTCGCTACCCTCGAGAACAAGGTGGTCCCCGCCTTCCTGAAGATCATCGAGCGGGTCTCCGGCCAGCCGTTCCCGCAGGATCCGATGGAGCAGCTCCGGGCCACCCGCGACGCGGTGTTCCGCTCCTGGATGAACCCCCGCGCGGTCGACTACCGGCGGCAGTTCCACATCCCCGACGACCTCGGCACCGGCGTCAACGTGCAGGCGATGGTCTTCGGCAACATGGGCGACGACTGCGCCACCGGCGTCGGCTTCACCCGCGACCCGGGCACCGGCGAGAACGTCTTCTACGGCGAGTTCCTGCAGAACGCCCAGGGCGAGGACGTGGTGGCGGGCATCCGCACCCCGCGGCCGATCCGCGAGCTCGAGAAGGCGATGCCCGAGGCCTTCGGCCAGCTCCGCGAGATCACCTCGCGCCTCGAGAAGACCTACAAGTGGCCGCAGGACTTCGAGTTCACCATCGAGGCCAACAAGCTCTACATGCTGCAGACCCGCAACGCCAAGTCGACGGCGCGCGCGGCGCTGCGCTGGGCGATCGACTTCCTCGACGCCGGGCTGATCGGCGAGGAAGACGCGCTCCTCCGGGTCGAGCCGGCGGCGCTCGATCAGCTGCTGCACCCGGTGTTCGACTCGAAGGAGCGGGCCAAGCACCCGGTGGTGGCGAAGGGCCTCGCCGCCGGTCCCGGCGCCGCGGCCGGCAAGGTCTACTTCACCGCCGCCGACGCCGTCCGGGCCGCCCGCGCCGGTCAGCGGACCCTGCTGGTCCGGGCCGAGACCAGCCCCGACGACATCTCCGGGATGATCGCCAGCCAGGGCGTGCTCACCGCTACCGGCGGCATGACCAGCCACGCCGCGGTCGTCGGCCGGCAGCTCGGCAAGCCCTGCGTGGTCGGCGCCGGCGAGGTCCGGATCGACGAGCGCGCCCGGGCCTTCCGGGTCGGCAAGGTCACGGTGGAGGAGGGCGACTACGTCTCCATCGACGGTTCGACCGGCGAGGTGATGGTCGGCGACGTACCGACGATGCCCTCCGAGGTGATCCGCGGCGTCGCCGGCAAGCTCAAGCCCGAGCAGTCGGAGGTGTTCCGCGACTACCTGCGGCTGATGGAGCTGGCCGACAAGCACAAGCACCTCGGCATCCGCACCAACGCGGACCGCCCGAAGGACGCGAAGAGCGCCCTCGAGTTCGGCGCCGAGGGCATCGGCCTCTGCCGGACCGAGCACATGTTCTTCGAGGGCGGCCGGATCCCGATCGTGCAGCGGATGATCCTCTCCGCCGCCCAGGGCCGCGAGGGCCTGGTGAAGCTCGCCGCCGCCAAGGCGCGGGTCGGCACCGGCCGCCGCAAGGATCCCAAGGCGGTCGAGGAGCTGCGGCGGGTCGAGGAGGAGTACGGCCCGGCGATCGAGGCGTACACCGGCGCGCTCAAGGAGCTGCTCCCGCTGCAGCGCGGCGACTTCTACGGCCTGTTCAAGGAGATGGAGGGCCACCCGGTCACCGTCCGGACCCTCGATCCGCCGCTCCACGAGTTCCTCCCGAAGCGCGAGGAGCTGATGGTGGCGGTGGAGGCGCTCCGCGCCGGCGGGAAGCCGGAGGGCTGGAAGAAGCTCGAGGCGGCGCTCAACGAGCTGAAGCCGGCGCTCCCGGCGAAGCGGATGAGCAAGCTGGAGCTGGTCACCACCGTCCTCCACAAGGTGGAAGAGCTCCACGAGTTCAACCCGATGCTCGGCCACCGTGGCTGCCGCCTGGGGATCACCTACCCGGAGATCACCGAGATGCAGGCGCGGGAGATCTTCGAGGCCGCCGCCAAGTGCAAGAAGGAGGGGATCGAGGTCCGGCCGGAGATCATGATCCCGCTGGTCGGCACGGTGAAGGAGCTGGCCGACCAGAAGGCGGTGGTGGTCCGCGTCCTCCGGGAGGTCGAGGAGGCGAAGAAGGTCCAGATCGAGGTGAAGATCGGGACGATGATCGAGGTGCCCCGCGGCGCACTCACCGCCGACGAGGTCGCCCGGGAGGCCGAGTTCTTCTCCTTCGGCACCAACGATCTCACCCAGATGACCTTCGGCTACTCCCGCGACGACGCCGGCAAGTTCATCCACGAGTACGTGGAGCGGGGCATCCTCCCGCGGGATCCGTTCGTCACCCTGGACGCCACCGGTGTCGGCAAGCTGATGCGGATCGCGGTGGAGGGCGGGCGCGCCACCCGGCCGGACATCAAGCTGGGCATCTGCGGCGAGCACGGCGGCGACCCGTCGTCGATCGAGACCTGCCACAAGCTGGGCCTCGCTTACGTCTCCTGCTCTCCGTTCCGGGTGCCGAACGCCCGGCTCGCCGCGGCCCACGCCGCGGTGAAGGAGAAGCGGGCCTCCGCGTAGTCCGCTTCCAGGTCGCGCCGGTCCGGTCCGGGCCGGCGCGACCCTCGCGCGGCGCGGCAGGGATCCCGCTCGCGGGCGGACCGGAAGCGTTGACCCGGGCCACACGCGCTGCCTATTCTGCCGGGTCTGCCGCCCGTCCCGGACGGCCCCCCGGAACTCCCTTGAAGCGCACGACGCGTCCCGCGATCCCCGTCGCTCTCGTCCTCCTCAGCGCCCTGGCGGGCGCCTGCGTCACCGAGGAGGAGGGCACGCCGCCGCCCCTCGACGGCCTCCAGTTTCCCACCGGCATGGCGCTGGCGCCGCCGGAGGCCTCGGGCCGGCAGCTCCTCCTGGTCGCCTCGGGCAACTTCGACCTCCGCTTCCGGGCGGGCGTGCTGCACGCCTTCGACCTGGCGGAGATCGACCGGCTCGCCGACACCGCGGTGCCCCCGCCCGATTGTCCCCCGGGCCCCGACGGGCTCCCCAGCCGCTGCCGGACCCCGGAGGTCTTCGACCTCGCCCCGGCGCTGGTGGGCGCGGTCGAGATCGGCAACTTCGCCGGACAGGTGGCGGTGGCCTCCCTGCCGGACCGCCTCCGGGCCTTCGTCCCGGTTCGCGAGGGCGACGGGGTGGTCGCCGTCGATCTGCCGCCCGGCGGCGCCCCGGTCTGCACCGCCGGCGGCGAGGGCCCCTGCGCGGCGGCGGTCCGGTTCCCGGGCGACGATCCCCAGCCGGTGAAGCTGATCGGTAATACGGTCTACGTCGCCAGCATCCGCACCGGTAAGGACGGCCGGCTCGCCTACGCGGCGGCCGACGACGCGATCTGGACCACCGGCGGCAAGATGGCCTCCGTCTTCCTCGGGGAGCAGGCCGCCGGCGGGATCGCCCACCGGTGCGAGCCGGTGGCCCCGGAGGCTCCGGAGTGCTCGGCCGGCGGAACCCTGTTCGTCTCCGGCCGCTCGATCGAGGACCTGCTCAACCCGCTCTACCTTCTCCCCCTCCCGCCGGACGGCCCGGCGACGGGGCCGGTGACCACGGTCAACCTCTACAGCCAGCAGCGGGGCCTCGACGCTCGCGGCGTGGCCGTCTCCACCGATGGCGCCACGCTCTACCTGGCCTCCCGATACCCGGATGCCCTCGCCATCGTCGACGTCGCCCAGCTGTACGGCGCCGGCGCCGACGGCTGCGTGGTGCTCCCGCCGGCGCCCCCGGATTTCCGCTGCCCGTCGACGGGGCAGGGGGAGCCGATCCTCGGCAACCGGACGCTGGTTCCGACCTCCGCCGGTCCGAACGACGTGACCGTGCTGCCCCGGACCTTGCCGGGTGGGGGCACGAGCGATCTGGTCCTGGTCACCACCGAGAACTCCCTCGACTTCATCGACACCCGGATCGACGTCCTCGCCGCCCGACTCGACGATCTGGGCCCGGTGCCCTCGGCGGTGGTCTACCGGCCCCTCGGCACCGGCTACCGCCTCTACGTCAGCTCCTTCGGCCGCGGCACCATCGCGGTGGTCGATCTTCCCGATCCCTTCCGTCCGGAGCTCGCCCGGGTGGTCGCGCTCCTGGGCAGGGTCCAGGAGGGAAGCCTCTGATGCGCCGCGCCTCGCTCCTCGCCAGCTTCGCGCTCCTCCTCCTCGCGTGCGGCGGCGGCGCCACCGCGCCCCTCGGGCAGCTCGAGCGCCCGGTCGCGGTGGCCGTGCACCAGGCCTCGAACCAGGTCTTCGTCGCCAACCACGAGACCGACGAGCTCAAGGTCTTCGACCCCACCAAGAAGAGCGGCGGTTCCTTCGTGCTGGGGCCCTCGGTCCTCTTCGCCCTCTCCATCCCCACCGTCCCCGCGCCGGCCGCCCTGGGCGCCGCCGACCGCTTCGTGTTCGTGCTCTCCCGGGACGCGGCGGAGGTCGGCTTCGTCGATCTTGCGCTGCCCGGGGCCTTCGGGCCGCGGAGCGTCGACGGCCCCGACGGCTTCCCGATCACCCAGGCGCTCCCGTTCTCCCCCGCGGCCCTCGCGGCGCTCTCGACGCGCTTTCCGGCGACGCCCGGCGGCACCGGCGACCATGCGCTGGTCGCCGGCCTCAACTCGGGCGTCGGCGGAGCCCTGGTGGCGGTCCGGCCCCCGGGCGAGGACGGCCGGCCGTCGCTGGTCGGGCGGATCGAACTGCCCGAGGGCTTTCCCTCCGACGTGGCGATCGAGCCGCCGGCGACGACCGACGCGGCCGATCCGGCCGACGACTGCCGGGCGGTGGCAGTCGCCGACAACCGCTTCGATGGCGGCGGGACCTACGAGCCGGGGATCTGGCTGACCCGGGTCGCGACCTCGGCCGACGGAGCCCTGCGCCTCGAGGCTCCGGGCACCACCGGCGCCGGACGGCTGACCATCCACGTCCCGCTGCTCCTCCTCGACGGCACGGTGGCGATGCGGGCCGCGCCGGTACGGGCGATCTCCTTCGTCCCGGCGCCGCTCGACGACACCGCCCGGGCCGCGGCGGCCGCCGACCCCTGTGCGCTCCGGAGCGGTCGCCTGGTGGCGGTCCTCGACGAGGGGTACTGCCGCGACGCCGACCTTCGGACCTGCCCGGACGTGGCGATCGTCGATCTGCCCTCCGGCCTCCTGGCGGGAGACCTCGCCTCCGGACCCGCGCTCTACGCGATCCCCGGGTCGGCCCTGGGCGTCGAGGTGATCACCGGTTCGTTCGCGCCGGTGCGCTCGTTCGCGCCGGTGGTGCCCGAGGGCGCGACGGCGGCGGAGGCGCTCGAAGGGGTTCCCGCCCTGGCCCTGGTCACCTCCTCGGACGGCGGGGTCTATTACTTCGCGCCGGGGCTCGGCACCTATCTGGTCGGGCCGACGGCCGCCGATCGCGCCGTGCCCGATCCGGCCTTCGCCCTCGACGCGGACGCCCAGGGCCCGCGGGTCACGGCGCCGGTGCGGACCGACGCCAGGCGACGGGCGGTTCCCCTCGACCCACCGGTGATCGAGCTCCTCGGCGCCAAGCCGCGGGACGAGATCTTCTCCGCGGGCTTCCAGGCGCCGTTCCCCGGCCTCGGCGACCTGCCCCCGGTCCCCGGCCTGGTGAACCAGGACGTGCCCACGGTGACGGTGGCGCCGGGCGCGGAGGCGACCTTCCTCGCGCCGATTCCGGTGCGGATCGAGGCCGATCCGGCGCTGTCGGACCGGATCGTCCCGCTCGCCGGGACGGTGCCGTGCCGGGGCTATCCGATCACCTCCGTCTCCGCCGACGGCCGGTCGGTGACCGTCTCCCTCGTCGAGCAGCCCGAGGCGATCTGCCGGGATCCGGGCCTGGTGTTCGGGGTGGTCCCCTCCGAGGCCACGCCGTGGTGGCTCGAGGGATCGGTCACCGGGTTCATCGGCCGGCTCCCGCCCGCCGGCGCCGAGGTGTGGGGAGGGGATGCGCTCCTCTTCACCTTCGTGCCGCCCGAGTTCCCGGACCCGAGCGCCGCGGCCGGGGCCGCCTGGAGCTTCACCACCGACGCGGGCTTCGCGTTCTACGCCGCGGTTCCCGACACCGACTTCCAGTTCCCGGCCGACATCGACGCCTGGATCCGGACGCCGGCCACGGCCACGGCGCCCGCGGACTGGCGGGTGTTCGTCCCGTACACCGGCGGCGACGGGCTGATTCAGTTCGATCCCGAGGTGCCGCCGCCGCTGGCGCAGCTCCGGGCCTACCAGTAGCCCACGGTCCGGCGCCCGGACCGGCCCGGCGCTCGGGCCGGGGCCCGGGCGTCGGTCAGCTCCCGGGAGGACCGGATGGCCGCCGCCGCCGCTCCCGCCGTCCTCGCCGCCATCCTCGCGATCGCGCTGGGGATCTCCGTCGTCA
>JAEZJH010000511.1 GCA_023436385.1 Pseudomonadota bacterium | reverse complement strand
GGTCGATCTTCACCGGGAGGTCGCCGACCAGGTCCCGGAGCGCCTCCGCGTCCTCGCGGCCGGTGTTGAAGCCGCGGATCATCACGTAGGCGAGCATCGCCCGGGTCCGGGTGGCGGTGGCGTACTCCCGGATCGCCTCGATCAGCTCGGGGAGCGGGTGCGTGTTCTCCACCGGCATCACCTGCCCGCGCTTCGCCGGGATCGCGGAGGTGAGGGAGAACACCAGGCGATACGGGTGGCGCTCCGCCGTGTAGCGGCGGATCCCCGGGACCCAGCCGGCGGTGGAGATGGAGATCGCCCGGGCGTCGATGGCCCCACCCGAGGGCGAGGAGAGGATTTTCGCCGCCGCCACCACCCGCCGGTCGTTCAGGAGCGGCTCGCCCATCCCCATGAAGACCACGCCGCGCACCGGCCGGTCCGCCTCGTCGCGGATCGCCAGCACCTGCTCGACGATCTCCCAGGCCGCCAGGTTGCGGCGGAAGCCCATCCGGCCGGTGGCGCAGAAGACACACCCCAGGGCGCAGCCGACCTGCGACGAGACACACACCAGGTAGTGGGTGTCGAAGATGGGGATCCGGACCGCCTCGACCCGGGCGCCGTCGGGGAGGGCGAAGAGATACTTGGCGAAGCCGTCGGCGGGATCGGTGCGGCGGGTGACCACCTCGAGCCGGGGCAGCTCTGCCCGGGCCTGCACCGCGTCGAGCACCACCCGGCGCACCTGCCGGACGTGGGCCAGCTCGGTCACGGTGGCGCGGCGCTTCACCGCCGCCGCCCAGATCCGCCGCGACTCGGGGACGGTGGCCCCCAGCGCGGCGAGGCGCTCGATCGCTTCGGGCTCGGTGAGGTCCTTGAGGGCCAGGGGCCCGCCGATCTCCGGCGATCCCCCTGGCCGTTCGGTCCCGCTGGCCGGCGCCTCCCGGAGCTCTCCGGGGGCCGCACCGCGGCTCGCGGGCCCGTCCTCGTTCACTTGCAGTTCTTCTCCAGGAACTCGGCCAGCTTGCCCGCGAGGCCGTCCGGCATCTCCTCGGCCAGGGCCCGCCGGCAGATCTTGGAGGCGCCGCGGTACTCGTCGAGGAATTCGAGACAGGGAGGACAGGCGCAGATGTGTTCGTCGAGCGCCTTTTCCAGTTCCGTCGCCAGCCCGCCCTCGAGGTAGTCGGCGAGCAGGTCGACGCAGTCCTTGCAGGTGACACGCGCCATCTAGGCTTCCCTCGCCTCGAAGTAATGGGCCAGCCGTTCGCGCAGGGAGAGCCGGGCCCGGTGTAGCCGGCTCTTAATTGCGGGGACGGTGGTCTGCAAGGCGTCGGCGATCTCGTCGTAGGAGAGTCCCTCGATGTCTCGCAGGAGGAACACCGCGCGGTAGGAGTCGGGCAACGCATCCACCGCGGTGTTGATCTGCCCCCGGAGCTCGGTGTCGAGGACGATGTCGTCGGCCCGGCGGCCCCAGAAGCCGGCGGGGCCCTCGTCCCAGTGGCCGTCGGGACGGAACTTCCCGTCCTCGGTCTCGAGGGGCTCCTCGACCTCGTCGACCACCTTCTTGTGGCGGAGGCGCATCAGCGCGAAGTTGGCGGCGATCCGGTGGATCCACGAGCCCACGGCGGACTCGCCCCGGAACTCCGGCAGCTTGCGGTACGCGGAGAGAAAGGTCTCCTGCACGATCTCGAGCGCCTCCTGCTCGTTCTTCGTCATCCGAAGGGCGAGGTGGTAGATGCGCGAGCGGTGCCGTCGGACCAATTCCTCGAAGGCGCGGCGATCGCCGGCCCGGAACCGATCGACCAGGACCTCGTCGGTCGGCAAATTGTTCGCGAGTTCTGCGCTCATCGGCCTCTTCGCCCGGCGGTGGCAGGTCGCCGGATCGGCCCGCCTTGTACCACGCCCACGCCCCCCCGGCGAGGGCGGGCGGACACCCACGGGTTCCCGGAGATCCAGAAGCGCCAGGGCCGGGCCGCCCATTCCCCGGCGTAGTCCACGCCCACCCGCGGGCCGTGCTCCACCGCGCCCGCCGGGCCCTCGCCGGCCTCGAGCCAGAGGTCGACGCCCAGGGTGAGGTCGTGTTCGTTGAGCGACTTGTCGATCCCCAGGGCCTTGGTGAGGAGGCCCGGCCCGGAGGTCTTCCGGCCCTCCGGGATCCCGACCAGCGGCTCGAGGGCCCGGAACAGCACCGCCGCCCCGCGGCCGCCCTCGGTGACCGCGTTCAGGCAGTGGTGCATCCCGTAGACGAAGTAGACGTAGGCGTGGCCGGCCGGCCCAAACATCGGCGCGGTCCGGGGGGTGCGGCCCTTCGACGCGTGGCAGGCGAGATCCTCGATCCCGCAGTACGCCTCGGTCTCGACCACCCGGGCGACCCGCTCCTCGCCGTCCACCACCCGGTGGAGCCGGCAGCCGAGCAGGTCCCGGGCCACCTCCACGGTGGGCCGGGCGAAGAACGAGCGTGGAAGGGGTGCGGGCATCACCTACCTCAACAATCTTGCCCGCCCTTGCTGCCCGAGATCGGCGCTGGCCGCAAGCCGGGATCGGGCGCCGGTTCGAACGCCCGATCGGCCGGCCGATCCGTCCCATCGCCGGGCAATCCCGCTGGAGAATCCGCCCGCCCGCCAGCGCCAGACCGGGAAACGGTGCTCCCCCGCGCGCGTAACCCCTGCCGTTCTGCCGACACTCCGACCACCAAGATCCGCCTGGCGGCGGGTCTCCGTGCTCGACAGCCCACGAACCGCCCCCTAGCGCCCCGAGTCGAGGGTTCCGGTCGGGTGGCATCCCAGACAGGCCGCCGGGTCAACGTCGTACCCGGAGACTTCCTCGTGAGCAGCCTTCGTTGCCGACCGTTCGTGGCAGGGCACGCATTCGATGCGCCTCGTGTAATCGATTGCCTCGTAGCTCAGATCGAACGCTCGGCCGGCATGGCAGCGATAGCACGGTTCCGCGGCGTGTGGCCCCTGATCTATCACAAACGGGCGATGGTCCGCTTTCCGCAGCGCGATGCCAGCCGAATGACAAAACACACAACGCTCGTACGGCCACGAGTCCGGATAGAGCGTTTCCAACTCGGCGAAACCGGCCACGGCCTCGTGAAGGGTTTCGATCACTAGATCGCCATGGCAGACATGGCAGACGGGGGTCTCCTCGGGACCAGAGTGACAAGTCTTGCATTCGATCCCTGCATGAGACTCGCCATCTTCGATGGGAAAACTCTCATGAACAAGAGTACCTCCCTCGCCTCCGCTGCCTCCACCTCCTCCTCCGCCGCCTCCACCCTCTCCGGCCCCCCCGGCCCCGCCCGTGCCTCCGATACCCCCACTGCCTCCAAAG
>JAEZJH010000134.1 GCA_023436385.1 Pseudomonadota bacterium | reverse complement strand
CCCTTGAGGCGGTCGGCCTCTCCGCCCGCAAGGCCGACGCGCTCCGCCGGGTCGCCCGCCGGGTGGCGGAGGGCGCCCTCGACCCGGCGGCCCTCGCCGCCGCGCCGCTGGGCGACGCCCTGGACACGCTGGTCGAACTCCCCGGGATCGGCCCGTGGAGCGCGGGCCTCCTCCTCCTCCGTGGCCTGGGGCGCCTCGACTCCTTCCCCTCCGGAGACATCGGGGTGGCCAGGGGCCTCGCCGCCCTCGCCGGCACCGCTCCCACGCCGGCCGCTGCCTCAGCCTACGCGGCGCGCTTCGGCGACCTGCGAGGCCTTCTCTACTTCTACGTCCTCGCCGCCAAGCTCGCGGCCCGTGGGCTGATCGGGGCACCTCCAACCACTTCCCCTTGATCCGTCCGGACGCCCGCGCTCCGCCGGTTCCTCGTGGGGCACGGAGCCGCCGACGCCCGGAACGGGCGCCATGCCGGCGGCCAGCTCGACCTGCGCCACCGCGGTCAAGATGCTTCGCGCCCACGCCCCGGTGGACGGAGCGTTGGCCCTTAGAGCGGCCTCCGCGATCAGGCTCCGCTCCTTGGGCCGAAGCCGAATGCTGAAGGGCTCCATCGTCGGGACCGGCGAGGGCCTTCGCCCGCGCCTGGGCCGCTCGGGGAGCCGGCCTTCGGCCACCTCCGTCCCCTCTCGCATCCGCTCGAACGCCTCCAACTCGTCCCGAAAGCTCGCTTCTCCCATGGGACCCCCGAACCCGAACCACCGGGCTCCACCGGTAGGACGGATGCCGAGGCCAAAAGCGGACAGGCCTGATGTCGATTTCTCCTAGGCGGGGACAAGGGTCCCGGTGATCTGGGTGTCGGTACCAGACGTCTGCAGCCAGCAACGAAGAACCCGTTCCCGGGCCAGACCTCGACCCCAGAGGCGTCGATCCACGCGCCCAGCACGCCCGGGGCGCCCCGACCACACCTCGTCGTCCGCCGCGAACCCGCCGCGGGCCTCGTCCACCGCCCGCTGCGGCAGGAAGGAAATCTTGTTTACATAAATAAATTCTTGAACGCCCGGACGACAGGGCGGGATCGGAACGCTCTACGGCGCCCTACGGCGCCCGCGGCAGCTGCGGCCCCGCCGCGGCCAGGTGCGTCGAGAACCACTCCGCCGCCAGGCGCGCCACCTCGTCGAGCGCCCCCGGCTCCTCGAAGAGGTGCGTCGCCCCGGGGATCACCTCGAGGCGCTTCTGCGCGGGGATCCGGGCGAGCGCCTCGCGGTTGAGGTCGAGGACCACGTCGTCGGCCCCTCCCACCACCAGCAGCGTCGGCGCCCGGACCTGTTCGAGGTAGTCGCCCGCCAGATCCGCCCGGCCGCCCCGGGAGACCACCGCCCCGCACGCCTCGGGCCACTTGGCCGCGGCGATCAGCGCCGCCGCCGCGCCGGTGCTCGAGCCGAACAGGCCGGTCTTCAGGCCGTGGGTGGCCGGCTCGTTCCGGAGCCACTCCTCCGCCGCCAGGACCCGCTCCACTAGTAACTCGATATCGAAACGGTACTGCCGGGTGCGGAGGTCCAGGGCCTCCTCCTCCGGCGTCAACAGGTCGAGCAGCAGGGTCGCCTGCCCGGCCTGCCGGAGCGCGGCCGCCACCGCCCGGTTCCGCGGGCTGAACCGGCTCGATCCGGAGCCGTGGGCGAAGATCACCTGCCCGCGGGGGTCCGGCGGGATCACCAGCTCCCCCTCGATCACCACGTCGCCGATCGGCACCTGCACCACGCGGCTCTCGCCGCCCCCGATCTCGAGCTCCGCCACGACCTCCTCCTTCCCCGGCTACCCCGTCACGGCCCCCCGGCCACCGGAGCGCCGGGCGCCGGCGCCCGCTCCCGGGCGGCGCGATCGAGCAGGGCCGCGACCTCGTCGTCGTTGGTCTGGGAGAAGTCGTCGTACCAGAGGCCGACCGCCTGGAAGACGGGCGGCGTGTGGGCGCAGACCACCTCGTCCGCCTCCCCCTCGAGGACGGCCACGGTTTCCGCGGCGCCCACCGGCACCGCCACCACCAGGCGGCCGGGATCCATCCGCCGCAGCGTCGCCACCGCCGCCCGCATCGTCGAGCCGGTGGCCAGGCCGTCGTCGACGACGATCACCTTGCGGCCCCGCACCTCGAGGGGCGGCCGACCGGCCCGGTAGAGCGCCTCGCGCCGGGCCACCTCGGCGGCCTCGCGCCGCGCGGCCCGATCGATCTCCTCGGGAGCGAGCCCCAGGGCGGTGACCACCTCGTCGTTTAGGACGCGGACACCGCCGGGGCCGATCGCGCCCATCGCCAGCTCTTCCTGGCCGGGCACGCCCAGCTTGCGGACCACCAGCACGTCGAGCTCGGCGTCGAGCCGCCGGGCCACCTCGAAGCCGACCGGAACTCCGCCCCGCGGCAGGGCGAGGACGAGGAGATCCGGTTCTCCGGCATAGCGCGCCAGGAGGCCGGCGAGAGTCCGGCCTCCGTCCGCTCGGTCCGTGAATCGCATTTCCGCCCCCGTACGGCGAATCTTAAGCAGATCGCGGGGACCGGAAGATGCTGGGAGGGGAGCCGCGTGCACCCGCTCTTCGGGCGGGTCGCCGGGGAGCCGGGGCGACCGCGGCTACGACGAGGCCGGGGGGATACACTTGCCCGTCACGGATACCTGCCCGGAGGGCAGGTATCCGTCGCCTCAAAAGCTGCGACGAGCCGGACCGGTCAGTCCGGTCAGTCCAGTTCCGGCTCGTCGTCGTCGAGGCGCTTCCGGTTGCACGCGCCGCGGCCGCCCTTGAGCCAGCGCCACAGCGTGTTCCGGCCGATGCCGAGGGCCCGGGCCGCTGCCGCCCGGTTGCCGCCCATCGCGTCGAGCGCGCCCCGCACGTGCGCCCGGACCACGTCATCGAGCGGCGCGGTCGCCTGGAAGCCGGCCAGGTGGTGGCCGACGAGCGACACCGCGGAGGAGTCGCCGGCGCCCAGCCCGTACTC
>JAEZJH010000443.1 GCA_023436385.1 Pseudomonadota bacterium | reverse complement strand
CCTAGACCTGCGTCGCCTTCTCGATCGTCTCGGCCACGCGCCAGCGCTTGTCCTTGGAAAGCGGCCGGGTTTCGACGATCCTCACCCGGTCACCGATCTGGCACGTGTTGGCCTCGTCGTGCGCCTTGTAGTTCTCGTGGCGGACGACGATCTTGCCGTACTTGGCGTGCCGGACGCGACGGTCGACCCGGACGACCGCCGTCTTATCCATCTTGTTGGAAGTCACGATCCCGATTCGGGACTTGGGACGGCCGCGCTCCATCTTCTCCTAACCTTCCCTTCGTCGCCCCGGTCGTCCGGCGGCCGTTGCCGCCGCAGCCCCGGGGCTGGGTCCTCGTCCCGCGCGGCGAACCGCGCGGGCGGGCCGATGCGGCCCTACTTCTTCTCCGCGGCCTCCCGCCGGATCCCGAGCTCCCGCTCGCGAATGACGGTGAGGGCCCGGGCCAGCTCGCGCCGGCTCTTCTCGATGTCGGCGGTGGAGTCGAGGCGGCCGCTCTTGAGCTTCATGCGGAGGTCCCAGACCTTCCGCTTCAGCTCGAGCGCCTTGGCCGACAGCTCCTCGGGCTCGAGGCCCCGCAGCTCGTTGACGGTCATCTCAGATCTCCATCTCGGCGCGCCGCACGATCCGCGTCTTGATCGGCAGCTTGAACATCGCCAGCTTGAGCGCCTCGAGCGCGACCTCGTCGGTGACGCCCTGCATCTCGTAGAGGATCCGGCCCGGCTTGACCACGCAAACCCAGTCCTCGACGTTGCCCTTGCCGGTGCCCTGGCGCGTCTCGGCGGGCTTCTTGGTGATCGGCTTGTCCGGGAAAATCCGGATCCAGACCTTGCCGCCGCGCTTGATCTGGCGCGTTAGGGCGACACGGGCGGCCTCGATCTGCCGGGTGGTCACCCGGCCCGGCTCGAGGGCCTGGAGGCCGATCTCGCCGAAATTGAGGTCCGAGCCCCGGTAAGCCGCGCCCCTCATGCGCCCCTTCTGCTGCTTGCGCCACTTGGTACGTGCGGGCTGAAGCATCGCTCGTTCCTTCGCTCGTTATGAATCGGGAGCGGGGCGCGCTTTTGTCACGGCGCCCCGCCCGAGTCAAGTCACATGCATCCGCCCGAGGGGCGAACGCCTGCGGGTTACTTCCGGGTGCTCGTGGGCAGGACCTCGCCCCGCATCACCCAAACCTTGCAGCCGATCTTCCCGTAGGTCGTCTTCGCCTCGGCGAACCCGTAGTCGATGTCCGCCCGCAGCGTGTGCAGCGGCACCCGGCCCTCGCGGTACCACTCGTACCGGGCCATCTCCGCGCCGCCGAGCCGACCCGAGCACGCCACCCGGATCCCCTTCGCGCCGAACTTCAGCGCGGTGGTGAGCGACTTCTTCATCGCCCGCCGGAACGCGATCCGGCGCTCGAGCTGCGTGCAGATGTTCTCGGCCACCAGCTGGGCGTCGGTCTCCGCCTTCCGGACCTCGACGATGTTCAGGTACACCTCGTTGGAGGTGAAGCCCTGAAGCTCCTTCTTGATCGTCTCGATGCCGGCGCCGCGCTTGCCGATCACGATCCCGGGGCGCGCGGTGTGCACGTTGACCTTCACCTTGTTGGCCGCCCGCTCGATCTCGATCTTGGAGATGCCGGCGTGGCCGAGCTTCTCCTTGACGTACTCGCGGATCTTGATGTCCTCGTGCAGCCACTTGGCGTAGTTCTTCTCTTCGTACCACTTCGAGTCCCAGCTCTTGATCACGCCGAGGCGGAACCCGATCGGATGGACCTTCTGACCCATTAGCGCCGCTCCGCCAGCTCGACCGTGACGTGGCTGGTCTTCTTGTTGATCCGGGAGGCCCGGCCCATCGCCCGCGCCATGAAACGGCGGAGCGTCGGGCCCTGGTCGACGTAGATCGTCTTCACGTACAGCCGATCGACGTCGAGGTTGCCCTTGGCGGCCTGCTCGGCGTTCGCGACCGCCGAGCGGATCAGCTTCGCCACCGGCAGCGCGGCCGCCTTGGGCGTGAACCGCAGGGCGGCGAGCGCCTCTTCCACCGACCGACCGCGAACCGTGTCCGCGACGATCCGCACCTTGCGCGGCGCGATCCTCAGATACCGAAGCTTGGCGACGTTGCCCATGTCGTCCCTCACTTCCCGGCGACCTTGGCCTTCTTCTCGGCCGAGTGGCCGTGGAAGGTCCGGGTCGGGGCGAACTCGCCGAGCTTGTGACCGACCATGTTCTCGGTCACGAACACCGGCACGAACTTCTTCCCGTTATGCACCGCGAAGGTGTGTCCCACGAACTCCGGGAAGATCGTGGAACGACGGGACCAGGTCTTCATGACCTTCTTCTGGTTGGTCCGATTCGCCTCCTCCACCTTCTTGAGGAGGTGCTTGTCGGCGAAGGGACCCTTCTTCAGAGAGCGAGCCATCGATTTTCCCTTGCCCTATCCCTAGTCGTTCCGGCGCTTGATGATGAGCTTGCGCGTCCGCTTGTTCTTGCGGGTCTTGTGGCCCTTGGTGGGAACACCCCACGGCGAGACCGGGTGCGGGTTGCCCTGCCCCGACTTGCCTTCACCACCGCCGTGCGGGTGATCCACCGGGTTCATCACCACGCCGCGGACGGTCGGGCGAACGCCGAGCCAGCGCTTCCGGCCGGCCTTGCCGAGCCGGACGATCTCGCTCTCGATGTTGCCCAACTGGCCGATGGTGGCCTTGCACTCGAGCAGCACCATCCGCGTCTCGCCGGAGGGCATGCGCAGCTGCGCGTACTTGCCTTCCTTGGCCATCAGCTGCGCGGAGGAGCCGGCCGAGCGGACCATCTGGCCGCCGTGGCCGGGCTTCAGCTCGATGTTGTGGATCACCGTGCCGACCGGGATCCCCTTGAGCGGCAGGCAGTTGCCCGGCTTGACGTCGACGTCGTCGCCGGTGACCACCGAGTCGCCCACGGAGAGCCCGAGGGGCCAGAGGATGTAGCGCTTCTCGCCGTCGGCGTAGCTGACCAGCGCGATCCGGGCCGAGCGGTTCGGATCGTACTCGATCGCCGTCACCTTGCCGGGGACGCCGACCTTGTCCCGCCGCCAATCGATGATCCGGTAGCGGCGCTTGTGACCGCCGCCGACGTGGCGGACGGTGATGTGCCCGTGGACGTTACGGCCGCCGCTCTTCTTGAGCGGCGCCGTCAGCTTCTTCTCCGGACGCTTGCCGGGCGTCAGCTCGGCGTTGTCCGTGGTGGAGGTCAGCCGGCGCGCCGGGCTCGTCGGCTTGTATATCTTGAGAGGCATCTTCGCGTCTCCCTAGGTGCCGGACGGCGTCAGACGCCGAGCGTGAAGAGGTCGATCGACTGCCCTTCCTTCAGGACCACGATCGCCTTCTTCCAGTTGGGACGACGGCCGATGCTCCGGCCGACGCGCTTGTTCTTGCCGCGGACGATCTGGGTACGGACGCCGACGGGGTCGACACCGAACAGGGTCTTGACGGCCGCCTTGATCTCGTCCTTGGAGGCCCGGCGATCCACCTCGAAGGTGTACGCGTTCTGGACCTCGCGGACGCGATCGTACTTCTCGGTCACGACCGGCCCGCGGATCACCTCGTGGATGTTCACTGGAGGGCTCCCTCGAGCTGCTTCGCAGCCTGCTGGGTGAGGACGAGCTCGCCGTGGCGGAGCGCGGCCTCGAGGTTGAACCCCTCGGCAGGGAGGGCGTCGAACTGGGCCAGGTTGCGAACCGACCAGAGCGCCCGGTCGCGGGCCGCGTCGCCGCGCTCGCCACCGATGACGAGGAGCGCGGAGGTCAGGCCGAGGCCCTTCACCAGCGCCTCCTGCGCCTTCTTGGTCTTCACCTCGCCCAGGTCGAACGAGTCGACCACGACGAGCTTGCCCTCCTTGGCGCGGAGGGAGAGGACCGAGCGCAGCGCGCCCTTCCGGACCTTCGCCGGCGGGCGGTAGGTGTAGTCCCGGGGCTTGGGGCCCATCGCCTTGCCGCCGCCCACCCAGTGGGAGGCGCGGATGGAACCCTGACGAGCGCGGCCGGTGCCCTTCTGCTTCCAGGGCTTCTTGCCGCCGCCGGAGACCAGCGAGCGGTTCTTCACCGCCACCGTCCCGGCGCGCCGGTTGATCTGCTGCATCTTCGCCACTTCGTAAATGAGGTGCTCGTTCACCTCGGCGGCGAAGACCGCATCGGAAAGGTCGATGGTCCCGACCTTCTGCTTCTGCAGGTTGTAGACGTCGAACGTCGCCACGATGCTCCTCCCGCCGCCTACGACTTGATCTCGACGTCCACGCCGGCGGACAGATCGAGCTTCATGAGCGCGTCGAGCGTCTGCTGCGTGGGCTCGAGGATGTCGAGCAC
>JAEZJH010000376.1 GCA_023436385.1 Pseudomonadota bacterium | reverse complement strand
CTAAAGGCCTGCCCCCCCGCCGTCAACGTGCGCGGCGCCGACGACCGGTCTTTTCGGTGAACGGGCCGAATTTCCGCGGATTCAGCGCCGGGAGCGGGCGGCGGCGGCGACCACCGTGGCGCCCTCCGGCCGGGCCAGGGACCGGGCGGCCGGCGCCGTCCGGGGCGCCAGCCGGTCGCGGATCGACTCGTAGGCCCGGGCGATCCGCCGCATCTCCCGGGGATCCCCGCCGCGGTCCGGGTGATGGCGGAGGGCCAGCTCGTGGTAGCGGGCCCGGACTCGCTCGAGCGGCGCTCCGGGGCGCACCCCCAGCACGTGGTAGGGGTCCGCCTCCTCGAGCCGCTTCATCCAGGCGTCGAGCCTCGCCTTGGCCTCGTCGAAGCGCTCGTCCGCCGCGGTCCGCGGCCGCGGCGGCGGGGGCGGCGAGACCGGGCGGACGCCGGCCCCGCGGCGGATCGCCTCTTCATACACGGAGGCGATCGTCCGGGCGCAACGCGGGCACGAGAAGTAGACGTTGCTGCCCGCCCCCCGGCTCCGGGACATCACCGTCCCGCAGTGCGTGCACTCGACCTCCATCCCGACCTCCGCCCGCGCCCTGCTTCCGGGCGCCACCGCCACGGTTCCGGGGTAGCACGGGGTCGGAAACGCTCCGAAAAACCGGCAAGTCGGGGCTGTGGATAACTCCGGCGGCGCCGGATACCCGACGGACCGACCCACCGCGGCGTCGCCCGTTGTCCGGCGCGGGGTTCGGGCCTACGGTCGGGCCATGGCCACCCTGGTGAACCTCGACGGCGTCCTCGTCCCCCCGGAGCACGCCCATGTCTCGATTTTCGATCGGGGCTTCCTCTACGGCGACTCGGTGTACGAGGTGATCCGCACCTACGGCGGCAGGCCCTTCGAGCTGCCCCGCCACCTCGATCGCCTCGAGGGCTCGGCCGCACGGATCGCCCTCCCCCTCCCCTGGTCCCGGGAGCGCCTCGCCGCCGAGCTGGCCCGGACCCTGGCCGCCTCCGGCAACCCGGAGAGCCAGGTCCGGGTGATCGTCACCCGCGGTGCCGGAGAGCTGGGCCTCGACCCGGCGCTCGCGGTCCGGCCGCTGGTGATCCTGGTGGTCACGGAGCTCCACCCGCCGCCGGCTTCGGCCTACCGCGACGGCGTGAAGGCCCAGCTGGTCGGCGTCCGCCGCGGCCAGGCGATCGACCCCCGGGCCAAGACCGGCAACTACCTGGCGAACCTCCTGGCGCTGAAGACCGCCCGCGAACACGGCGCCTACGAGGCATTGATGATCGACCGGGAGGGCCGGGTCACCGAGGGCACCCAGTCGAACCTCTTCGTGGTCCAGGACGGGGTCCTGAAGACCCCGCCGGTGGAGGCGGGGATCCTCGAGGGCATCACCCGGACCGTGGTGCTCGAGGTGGCGCGGGGGCTCGGGATCGAGGTGCGGGAGACGCCCCTGGTCCCCGACGACGTCCTCTCCGCCGACGAGGCGATGGTCACCGGCTCGGTGCGGGAGCTGGTCCCCGTGGTCCGGGTGGGGATCGACGGGGACGAGCGCGTCCTCGGCGCCGGGGTAGTCGGCCCGACCGTGCGCCGGCTCTCCGCCGCCTTCCGCGAGCGGGCCTGGCGATCGGTCGGGCTCGAGCCGCCGGGTTAATGCGAGAGGCAGGAGGCGCGATACCGGAGCTGCACCTCGGCTCCCTTCTCCGGCACGAACAGCGGCTCGAAGCAGACGGCGTTGGTGTCGGACCGGTAGCCCCAGACCGCCTGCCCCTGGTCGTTCACCGGCGGCGTGATCAGGCCGTCCAGCCGGACCTCCAGCTCTCCCTCCGCGGCGGAGATCGTGCCGTTGCCGTTGGCATCCTCCGGCCGATCGGCGAGCGGGAAACAGGTCTCCGCCGACCGGATGAAGGTCTCGACGCGCCCGCGGTCCAACATCGGTCCCCGGCCCAGGAGGGCGCCGCCGATCGGCTCGGACGTACCCACGGGATAGACGAAGACGGTCCCGTGGGCGGGGTCCGGGGAGGCGTCGGAGGGCGCGTACTGCACCGTCACCAGGGGGATCTCGTCGAAGGCCGGCACCTCCTCTCCCTCGCCCGGATACGACACCCCGAAGAACTCGCCGCCCAGGCTCTGCACCTCGACCCCGCCGATCCGGACGGGCGTGTCGCAGTCGTTGCGGATGCGGAGGTCGCGGCGCACCGGCGCGCAGCCCGGAATCCACCCGCCGAAGTCGACCAGGGCCGGCTCGATCGCCAGACACGAGGCGACGGAGAGCCCGGTGGCCTGGATCGCCTGGTGCGGAGCGTCGGGGTCGGAGACCTCGAACAGCACGTCGCAGGTAATCGGCGCGGTGCCGTGTTGGACCGGCGCGAACTGGACCGGGATGCGCAGCTCCCCGGCCGCGGGAACTTCGTGCCGGTCGAGCTCGCCGGCGGGCAGCGAAAACGACGCGTCGCAGGTCGGGGCGAGGCGGAGATGGTGAACGAGGCAGCTGCTCTCGGCCCGGCGGTTGCGGATGGCGAACTCGAGGGTCCGGCTCGCGCCCGGCTCGACATTTCCGAACTGGAGCGAGTCCGGGGTCAGCTCGAAGCTGCACGGCGGTAGGTCGAGCGCCTCGCCCTGGAGCCCGATTCGCAGCCCCTCGGGCGGCGAGAAGTTGGTGGCGTTCGAGGCGATCTTCAGCAGGCTTTCATGAAGCCCGGTGACGGCCGGGTGGTAGGTCACCTCGATGGTGAACGACTCTCCCGCCTCGTAGCCTTCGGCCTTGATCCCGCCGGGAACGGTCGCGGTGAAGTGGGGGCCGGGATCGACCTCGAACCCCCAGACCTTCAGCCGATCGCCGTCGCCCGGGAAATCTCTGCCGACGTTGGTGCAGGTGATGGTGCGGGTCGTCGACAGCCCCGGGGACCACCACCCGAAGTCCACGAGGTACTGGTCGCAGGACAGCTCCGGGCCGCCGGTGAGGCCGGACAGCGTGAAGTCGACCCGCGGTGTCGAGGCGTCGTCCAAGGTGGCCACCAGTATGGCGTTGAGCCGTCGCCCCGCGTCGCCGGTCCGTGGCGCGAACGCGACGTCGATGGTCACCACCCCGTCCTCGCCGCCGGAGCGCGCGGGGATCTCGATCGGAAACGAGTTGGGACTCCACGAGAACCGCTGGTCCGACGAGGGGTCGAGGGCCAGACCGGTGATCTGGGCCGGGCGGTTACTTGGATTCCGGCACACCAGATCCCGATGCCCGGTGGCGCCGGGATCGACGGAGCCGAAGTCGATCGACGTGGGCCCGCAGACGATCCCGGAGGACATCCCCTTCACCTCGAGGAGCACCCGCCGGAGTTCCCGGCCGCCGGGCGAGGAGATCGGCAGGACGGCGCGGAAGCTATCGTCTCCCCCGGGGACCGCCCGCAAGGCCACGGTGAAGGCCCCGTCCCGCGGCACCGGGCCGGGCGCCGGCGAATCGAGGCGGAACATCTCGGGATCGTCCCCGCCGAGCGGCCCGACCACCGGCGCCAGCGTCTGCGTCGAGAGGTTGTAGCAGCGAAGCTCCCGCCGCTCCTCCCGGCCCATGAACAACGCCCCGAAGTCGATGCGGTCGGTCTCGCACTCGATCCGCGGCGCGAAGCCCTGGCCGGCGAGGCGCACCAGGAGCAAGGACCCGTTGGCGTTGACGGTGATCACCTTCGACGAGGTCCCCTCCGCGGTCGGCGCGTACGACCAGCGCAGCTCGGCCTGCTGGCCCGGCGCCACCACCACCGGGCTCGCCGTCTCCAGCTGGAACGGCGACCCGATCGCCTCGATCCGAAACACCAGCTCCACATCCCCCGTGTTCCGGAGCGGGATCGACCGGACGGCCCGGTCACCCACCGGCACCACCCCGAAATCGAGCCAGTAGTCGGAGGCCCCGGTGGGATCCGGTTCCGCCCCCTCGACCGGCTCCTCGCCGGAGCAGACACATTTGTCGGGGGTCCGGTTGGGCCGGCAGGTCCGCGTCCCCTCTTCCCCGGCGCTGCACTCGCAGGCGAGCACCACGCCGGGGATACAGTCGCCGATGCCGGCGGTGGGGCTGGTCGAGCAGGCCACCGAGAGGACGACCGAGGCGAACAGGCCGACGGACGGGGGAAGCCGGTACATGGAGGGTCTCCGTGGGGGGAGGAGCCGAGTGCTCCTCCCATCACCTGGATACATGTGTACCGGGAAGACCCCGGATCACCAAACTTCACCAGGTGATACAGGCCGCTCGGTAGGTCACCTCGATCTGGGTTCCGGGCTCCGGCGCGGCCAGCGGATCGAAGCAGAGGGCGGCGTCGGAACGGATCGTCCAGATCGCACGCCCCTGGTCGACCGCCGGCACCTCCCGCCCGTTGATCCGCACGGTGATCGCCGCCTCCGGACTGCTCCCGGGTTCGAGCGGCGTGTTCCGCAGCGGGAAGCAGATCGGGTAACCGAAGACCGCCGGCGAGAGCTGCCGGAGCATCGACTCCCAATCCTGCGTGCAGACGGAGTGGACCGACCCGCCGGTGCTCTGGGCCACCTCCACGAGCGGGTTGGGACCGGGAATCCCGCAGCCCGCGCCGGGGACGATGGCGTGGAAGCGGAACAGCTCCGGATGCCGGGAGTCCTTCAGGTTCGCGAACGCGTTGGCGTAGTAGGACGCCGGGTTCGGCGACTCGTCGTCGTCGTCCATCAGCGCGATCACCGCGAGGTGCGCGTCGGGACGGAGGAAACCGCAGTTCCCGTCGTTGGGCGCGGGGTAGCGGGGGTCGTCGCAGTTGTCGATCAAGGGCGGCGTGAGTGCCCGGAGGCCCGCCTCTAGCGCCTGGGGGTTATACTGGCAGACCCCCACGGCGAAGTTGGCGAGCCAGACCGCGGCAAAATTCGGCGTCTGCTCGGTGAGGATCCGCGGCCGCGAGTTGTCGACGGGGAAGAGCCGGCCGTCCTCGCCGCCGTTCACGCCGCCGGGACAGGTGGCGGTGGACGGGGTCACGCCCGTGGTGGTGACGCCCACCTGGAAGTCAATCTCCTGGGCCTGGGCGAAGGAGAGGAAGGCGGCGGAGTTGTGGCCCACCTGCGCCTGCTCCTCGGCCATCGCCCCGTTGTTCCCCACCACCCAGAGGACGTCGACCTTGGGCCGCTCGTGCTGCTGGAAGGACTCGGTCTGGACGGGATCGGACGACGCCGTGCCCCGGAGCACCACCAGGTGCGGCTCCGCCTCGCCCTGCACCTGGACGAACAGCGCGCCCACGTCCGGGCCCTCGCCGACCGGATGGTAGGCCGCCCAGAGGCTCAGCTTCCTGCCCGGCTCGATCACGGGATACTCCGGCGGGTCAGCCCGGAGGCCGAACGCCTCCCCGGAGCCCTCGCCGAGCGCGAGGTCCACCAGGGCGATCGACGCCGAGCAGCGGTTCACCACCCGGACCTCGCGATCGGCGGTGGCGCAGCCGGGCGCCACCCACCCGAACTCGAGCTCTCCCGGCTCGATCGAGACACAGGAGTCCATCGACGCACCCGTCACCGGCACGCTCCGGTGCCGGTCGGTCGGATGCGATACATCGAACTGGACGTCACAGGTGAAGGCCGACGTGCGCGTCGCCCGCGGCGCGAACGTCACCGGGATCCGGAGCGTCTCGTACGGCTCCAGCTCGGTTCCCTCGATCGCCTCCGGGAAGGTGAAGGCCGGATCGCAGTCCTCGTCGAGCCGCACGTTGCGGACCGCGCAGGCGCCCTCGTTCCCGTCGTTCCGCAGGGAAAGGACGAGGGTCGCCTCCCGGCCGGCCTCGACGTGGCCGAACCGGAGCTCGCCAGGCGACACCGCCAGCTCGCAGGGCGGCAGCACCAGGCCCGTTCCCGCCAGCGCCACCTCCCGGCGTCGATCGCCGTTGCCGTCGCCGAGGGACCAGTCGATTCCCAGGGTGGCACCGTCGAGTGAATCATCGACCGGGTGATAGGTCACGTCGACGACGAAGCTCTCGCCCGGTCGGTAGCCCTCGGGCCGGAGGTCCCGCGGCGCCGCGGTGAACTCCGCGGGGTTCGTGGTGCCGATCCCGGTCACCACGGTGTTGTCGTCCGGCCGCGTCACATCGTCTTCGCCGGCGATCGTGCAGGTGACCGCGAGCGTGCGTGGCAGGTCGGAAGGCACCGGCCCGAAGTCGAGCTCACCCGGGGCGCAAGCGAGGCCCCGGCAACCGGCGAAGCCGGTCAGCAGGATGGAGAGCGGCCCGGAAGGCAGGTTCATCAACAGCCCCGCCTGTTTCCGGGAGCCACGGTCGTCCTGCCATGGCGCGAAGGACACCGTGAGCCGGAGCGTGCCCCCGGCCGGCACCACCAGGGACCCCTGGGGCGGAGTCCAGGTGAAACGCAGATCCGACCAGGGCTCCAACTTGAGGTCTTTGATTTCTGCGGGGACCGGGGAGGAGTTCTCGCAGACGATCTCGCGGGAGGCCTCGCCGCCCGGACACACGTATCCGAAATCGAGGACGGCTGGCTCGCAGCGGACCTCCGGGGCCACCCCGCTCGCCCGGAGGTGCAGGGTTTCCACCGGCTCGCCGCTCCCCGTCACCAGCGGGAGGTCCGCGGTCAACGTCCCGGTCTGCGTCGGCGTCGCGGTCAGCGCGAGCCGGAAGCTCTCCCCGGGCGGAACCGGCCCGGCGGTGAGGACCCGCGCCCCGAAGTGCGCGGCGTTCGCGCCCGCGAGGGTCGAGGCGGCCAGGGTGAACGCCTGCGCGCCGACGTTCTCACACGCGAGCTCGTGGGTGACTTCCTGGCCCAGGTAGACCTCACCGAACTCGACCGTCTGTTTCTCGCAATCGATGGTCGCCGCGAATCCCTCGGCGGCGAGTCGCACCCGGACCTCGCCGTTGCTCGAGGCCACCGCGGCGACCGTGGAGACCCGCCCCGACGCGGTCGGCCGGTACCACCAGCGCACCTCCCCGCTCTCCCCCGGCGCCAGGAGGATCGGCTCCGTGCTTTCCACCTCGAACGGCGCGGCGACCGGCTGGGCCTGGAACTGCACCGACCGGTCCGTCGGGTTCCGGAGGGGGAGCGTGGCGTAAACGCGATCCCCGACCGGCGTGGACCCGAAGTCGAGGAGGAAGTCGGCCTCGCCGCTGGGATCGAGCGCCGCCCCCTGGACACCGGTGCACTCGCACGAGCCGAAGTTCCGGTCGGCCCCACAGACCCTGGCGCCGGCCGAATCCCCGGGACAGTCGCAGCGTGCGACCACGCCGGGGACGCAGGCGTCACCCTCCGACACCGGCCCTGCCGAGCAGGCGAGGAGGAAGATTCCCGATCCAATCGCGACGGCAATCGATCGACGTGTGGCCATGGTTTCGGACCTCCCGGGGCGCGGAACGGCCCCCGGCTGCACATGTGCTTCCGGAGGTCCGCCGATCACCGCCCACGCGAGGGTCCGAGGGCGACAGGGCGCCCGTCGCGTTTACGCGAATCCTAGAAGTTGAGACACGACGGCTCGTAACGGACGTCGATCTGCGTCCCCGGGTGGGGCACGGCGGTGGGCGCGAAACAGACCGCGTTCCGGTCCGCCCGGTACCGCCAGACCTGCTGCCCCACCGCGTTGGTGGAAGCCCGGACCATGCCGTTCACCCGCACCTCCAGCTCGCCCTGCCCATCGGCGATCGTTCCGTCTCCGTTGTTGTCGGCGGGCAGGTTCCGCAAGGGGTAACAGGTCTCGAAGCCAAAGACCGCCGCGGAGAGCTCCCGGAGCGTCTGGGCCCAGTTGGTGGAACAGATCGAGTGGAAGGTGCCGCCCTCGGTCTGCTGCGCCAGGGAGATCAGCAGATCGCCCGCGGCGGCGCTGCCGTTGCCGCAGCCCGTGCCCCGGTCGCCGGTCACCGCATGGACGCTGACCAGGTGGTCGTTTCGGTAGCCCTTCACGGAGCGGAAGGCACTGGCGTAGAAGGCCATCGACGAGGGCGAGCCGTCGACCTCGTCGGTGAGGAAGATCACCGAGAGGTGCGCCTCCGGCCGCAGGAAACCGCAGTTCCCGTCGTTGGGCTCGGGATGCCGGGGATCGTCGCAGAGGTCGATCACCGGCGGGTTGAGGGCCCGGAGGGCGGCCTCCGCGCCCTGCTCGTCGGAGTGGCAGGTTCCCACCTGGACGTTCGCCGCCCAGATCGCCTCGTTGCTCGCCATCGACGGGGTGAGGACCCGGGGCCGGGAGTTGTCCACCGGGAAGAGCCGCCCATCCTCACCGCCGCCCGCACCTCCCGGGCAGCTGGGAGTGGCCGGGGGCGTGAGGCCGGTGGTGGTCACGCCGATCTGGTAGTCGATCAGCTGGGCCTGGGCGTAGGAGAGGAAGGGCGCCACGTTGACGGCGAGCGCCATCTGCTCGTCGGCCATCGTCGCCGAGTTGTCGATCACCCAGAGGACGTCGACCTTGGGGCGGTCGAGCTGCTCGAACGAATCCACCTGGATCGGCGAGAGCGAGGCGACCCCATGGGCCGTGACCATGTAGGGTTCGTCCGTTCCGACGACGCGGAAGAAGATGGCGCCCGTATCCGGGCCCTCGTCCTGCGGCGCGTAGGCGACGGTTATCGCCATCGACAAGCCCGCCGCGATCGTCGTGCCCTCCGGCGGGTACGCGAGGATGTGGAAGTCGGCGTCGTCCGGGTACGCCCCGATCT
>JAEZJH010000114.1 GCA_023436385.1 Pseudomonadota bacterium | reverse complement strand
GAGCGAGGTCACCGAGCCGGACGCCGGTTCGAGGGGGGCGGGCGCGGAGGGTTCCGCGACCGGCTCGCCGCCGGGAACGGGAGCCGCGACGGCCTGCTCGAAGTGGGCGGGGGCGGCGGGGATCGGGTTCCGGAAGTCGAAGTCCCCGGGCGCGGGAGTGGCGACCACGGCCGGGGTGGCGAGGGCCCGGGCGATCTCCGCCGCGGAGAGATCGTCGGCGGTGGCGGAGCGGCCGGGAGCGGTCGACGGAGCGGGGGCTGCGGCCAACCGGGGCACGTCGCTCGTCGCCGCGCTAGGCGCCCCGACGTAGGAGGGCGGCAGGTCGGAGACCTCGATGCGCGGACCCTCGGTGCAGACGGAGAGCCGCTCGACCAGGTTCTCGAGCTCGCGGATGTTGCCCGGCCAGGGATACCGCTCGAGAAGGGCGAAGACTTCCGGGGCGATCGCCCGGGTCTCGCCCCGGCGCTCCCAGAAGTGACGGAAGAGCGCGGCCACGTCCTGGGTCCGCTCCCGCAACGCGGGCATCTCCAGCGGCACCACCATCAGACGGAAGTAGAGATCGCGGCGGAACCTCCCGGCCTCCACCTCGGCGGCAAGATCGCGGTTGGTGGCGGCGATCAGCCGGAAGTCCGCGGCCACCGACTCGGCGCTACCCACCGGCTCGTAGCGCCGCTCCTGGATCACCCGGAGGAGCTTGACCTGGAGCGAAAGGGGCAGCTCGCCGATCTCGTCGAGAAAGAGGGTCCCGCCCTCGGCCAGGGCGATGCGCCCCTTGCGCGAACCACTGGCCCCGGTGAAGGCCCCACGCACGTGACCGAAGAGCTCGCTCTCCAGGAGCGCTTCCGGGATCGCCCCGCAGTTGACCGGGACCAGCGGGCGGTTGGCCCGGGGGCTGGCCTGGTGCACGTACCGGGCGATCACTTCTTTGCCGGTACCGGTCTCGCCGGTCACGAGGACCGTCGCATCGCTGGCGGCGATCCTCCGGGCCTTCCGGAGGAGGCCCTCTAGCGCCGACTGGGGACCGTAAACCAGCCCGGCATCGGACTCCCGCGGGGAAGGTTTGGGGGCGATCATATACATCGGCGTACTCCGGCGAGGGCGTGCGTCGAAAGCAAACTGCGGGCCGTCGGAGGAGCCGCCGGAACCTCTGGGCACGTCCATCCGCCCGGAGCGCCAACGCCTTGGCGGATCCGCTGGGGGATGGGGACAGCCGTGTGCCGGTTGGCCGACGTCTCGCTGGCGTGCGGGTGTCATAATGGCGACACCAGCCCCGTCCAGGTAGGAAATCGACCTACCATGACCATGGGAGGGGGGAAAGTTGACCCGCCGGAACGAGCTACGGGGCCGCTCGGACCAGCTCGGAGAGCCGCTCCCGGAGTGCGGGCTCGGGCTCACGGGCGAGCCGGGTCCGGAGGGCGTCGCGAACCGCCGGTCGGGTGACGTGGCGGGCCAGGGCCTCCACGGCGGCGTCCCGGAGTCGGAGCTCGGGGTGGGCGAGAAGCGGCTCGACGTCCGGGAGCGCGCCGGGCCCGAGCCGGG
Organism: Pseudomonadota bacterium; assembly: GCA_023436385.1. Lineage (GTDB taxonomy): Bacteria > Myxococcota > Myxococcia > Myxococcales > Vulgatibacteraceae > JAEZJH01. The sequence continues at coordinate 2,336 of JAEZJH010000114.1, read as the reverse complement.
CCACGTGGGCCTTCACCGCCGCCCGCCGGAGCTGCGTCGGGAGCGACTCGTCGGCGAGGGCGGCCCGGAGCACGCGGACCGCCCGCTCGTGGGCCGCCGTGTCGGCGACGGGGATGGCGGCGAACGAGGAGAGGGCCCGGGCCCGCACGAAGCCCGGCGCCCCCGGATCCCCGGCCAGGATCTCGAGAACCCGGTCGAGGTCCGGGATGGCGCGGAGTTCCTCCGGGCCGGGAACGTACTCGTACCCGGAGAGGAGGTGCCGCGCCCGGGCCACGGAGTCGGCGGGCACGGACGCCGGCGTCTCGGCGAGGGCGGGGGTGCTAAGGGCAACCAGGGCGATCGAGAAAAGAAAGACAAGCATGTTGGTCCTCACCGCACCGCCGGGTTGCGCAGCATCACGTAGGCCTGGTTCGGGGTCACCGTCTTGGCGTTGGGGTCGGCCTCCCAGAACATCAGGTACTGGGCCCCTCGTCCCGCGCATTCCCGTGCGTCGACGAAGCCGGACCGGTCGGTGTCTCGGCTCGCCGGGCACTCCAGGGTATCGGGAAGCGGATCGTGGAGGGTGCCAGGCTGTTCGGTCGTGTGATAGAGGCCGAGCCAGTGGCCGCCCTCGTGGGCCATGGTCGTCCCCACGCCGGTGGGGCCGCCCAGGCCGAAGGACGGGTCGATGGCCACCGTGGAGACGGCGACGCCGGAGGTGTCGGTCCCGGGAATTACCGGGATCCCGGGGATGCCGGCGGCGAGCCCGAGGATCACGAAGCCCTCCTGCCCGGCCTCGATCGCATCCACGAAGAAGAAATTGAGACCTGGTCGGGGGGCCCGGCCGGAGAGGGCCCCGATCATCTGCCGGAACTCGTTGCCCGTCCCGTCGACGGAGTCGATCGTCGACCACCGGGTGCGTTCGCTCCCGGTGACCGGGATCACCTCCAACGTCCCGATCGAAAGGCCCGCCGAGGCCCAGCTGTTCTCGAAGGCGGTCATCATCGCCTGGAAGCGCTGGTCGGATCCCGGGTTGGCGCCGAAGACGTCGGTGACCACGAAGGCATTGATGTCGATGGTCCCGGAGTTGATCAGCCCCGGGCCGTGTTTGAGGAGCACGCGGACCCGGGCGGTTCCGCCGCCGTCCTCGTTGTAGAGGGTGAAGCGCCAGCGCCCGGGCTCGACCGCGAGGCGGGGGCTGTTCGGGTAGAGGACCGCGAACGAGCCGTTGTTATAGGCGAGGATGCGCATCTCGCTGGTGCCCATGCGCTCGACGTTGAAGACCTCCCGACCCGAGGGCGCGACGATCCGGTAGGGCACGGAGAGCCCGCCCCCGTCGGCGGTCACCACGACGGTGAACGAGGCCACATCCCCCACCACGTCGAAGCCGAAGGAGCCGAACTCCCGGTTCCGCACTACCGCCACCGACCCCAGGTCGAGCGTCTCCACGGAGCTGGCGCCGCCGCTGGCTTCGACGCAGCTCCCCGAGTTGGGCTCGCACACCAGACCCTCGTCGGCGCAGAACGACACCGAAGAGGCGTTGCACCGGGGCATGCAGAACCCGGTGTCGTCCACCGGCTGGCAGAAATAGTCCGGCCGGCAGTCGAAGTTGCCGGTGCAGGCCTGGAGACACCACGACTCGTCGGTGGTCGAATCGAAGACGAGACACACCGTGCCGGCGGGACACGCGTCGGCGCCGCCGTCCACGTCGGCACAGGAGGAGAGACAGGTGCCGCCGGGCCAGCCCTCCGCCTCCCGAGCGCAGAGAGAACCGACGCCGGTGGTGCACTGGACGTCGTTGCTACAGGGCGCCCCCGGCGATCCGGCGGCCGCCGTCCCCGCCTGGCAGGTGCCGTCCGGTGTACAGGACCGGCCGCTGCCGCACTGGGTGTCGTCCGTGCACGAGGGCCGGCAGTAGCCGTCTTCGGTGCAGCGGTAGGCGCTCCCGCAATCGGTGTCGGCCCGGCAGCCACGGAGACACATCTGGCCGGCCTCGCCGAACTGGGCGCAGACCAGGTCGTCCCGCGGGCAGGTGGGAACGCCGGCGTTCACCACCCCGTCCCCGGCGCCGGCGGCGTACTCGCAGGGAAGGGCGCAGTAGCCGCCAGGCCAGCTGTCGAGGCAGCTGGCTCCCGGATCACAGTCCTCCGCGGTGCGACAGGAGACACAGATCCCCTCGAGGCAGGAGCCCTGGGCGCAGTCGAGGTCGCTCAGACAGTTGTCGCCGGGGTGTCCGCGGCCGCAGGCCGAAACGGCCAGGGCGGCCAGGAGGAGCGCCGGCAGCGCGGTCCGAAAGGGGATCAAGGTTGCGAGTCCTCCCCGGGCCCGCCGGGGCCCGGACCCCGACCAAACTCCAG
>JAEZJH010000329.1 GCA_023436385.1 Pseudomonadota bacterium | reverse complement strand
GTTCGTGGAGGTGCGGGAGGGCGACCAGGCGGCCTTCGGGATCCGCTGGCCCCTCGAGCCGGCGGGCACGGTGCAGGCCACCGCCAACGTCGACGGACCCCTGCCGCCGGGCCTGGGCGTGGCGGCGCCGGCGCCGGGGATCGCCATGGGCGGCTACGGCCTCGCCCTCACCGGCGCCACCCCCTGGTCGATCCGGGCGGCGATTGACCAGGGCGCCGGGCGGCTCCTGGCGAGGCCACCCTGGTCTGCGCCTCGGGGGCGGAGGCGGAGTTTCTCGCCGGCGGCGAGATCCCGATCCCGCTGATCACCGGCGAGGCGGCGCAGGTGGAGTACCGGCCTTACGGCATCCGCCTCAAGCTCCGGCCCACCGCCGACGCCGACGGCGGGATCCGCACGGAGTTGGAGGCCGAGGTCTCGGAGTTGGACCGGGCGGTGGCGGTGGCGGCCGGAGCCCAGGTCTCCGTCCCGGGGTTCCGGTCCCGGAAGGTCCGGACCAGCGTCACCGTTCGGCCCGGCGAGGTGATCGTCCTCTCCGGCGTCTACTCGCACGAGGAGGCGAAAAGCACTAGCAAAGTTCCGGTGTTGGGGCACGTGCCGATCCTGGGCGAGCTGTTCAAACAGCGCGCCTTCGACGAGGCGCGGCGGGAGCTCCTGGTCTTCGTCACCCCGCGGTTCGTCGAGGGCTCCGACGAGGGGAACCGCCGGGCGGTCCGGGCGATCGAGGAGAAGTACGGCGAGGCCCAGGACGACGTCGACTTCGGGATCCTCGACTAGGAGGGGCGATGCGGCTCGTGCTCGAGATCCGGGACCGGTCGGGAGCGCTGCGCCGCCAGGTGGTGGGGGCGACCGCGGTGGTGGGCCGGGCTCCCGGCTGCGACCTGGTACTGGAGGGCCCGTCAGTGTCGAAGCGCCACCTCCGGCTCGAGGCGGGATCCGGCGGGGTGTTCGCGGAGGACCTGGGCTCGACCAACGGGACCAGGCTCGACGGACGGCGGCTCGAGGGCCGCCGGGCCCTGGCGGTGGACGAGGCGCTGGAGGTGGGCGACTACCGCCTCGTCGCCACGGTGGAGGAGCCGCCGGCGGCGGCGGTGGCGCGGACGGCGGCGCTGCGGAAGACCGTTCACGACCGGCTGATCGAGGCCCTCGATCTCCGGCGTCTCGACCTCGATCGCTTGGGCGACGCCGGGCTCCGGAAGCGGGCGGAGGAGGCCCTCGCCGGGATCGTCGAGCGGATGGACGAGGTCGGGGAGATCCCGCGGGAGCTCGACCGGAACCGGCTCCGACGGGACGTGCTCCACGAGGCCCTGGGGCTGGGGCCCCTCGACGAGCTCCTCGGCGACGACGACGTCTCCGAGATCATGGTCAACGGCGCCGGGGCGATCTGGGTGGAGCGGGCCGGCAAGCTCTTCCGCACCGAGCTGCAGTTCTCCTCCGACGCGGCGGTGCAGGCGGTGATCGAGCGGATCGTCGCCCCGGTGGGCAGGCGGATCGACGAGGCCCAGCCGCTCGTCGACGCCCGGCTCCCGGACGGCTCCCGGGTCAACGCGATCATCTCGCCGCTGGCGCTCCGCGGCCCCTCGATCACCATCCGGAAGTTCCGGCGGGAGCGGATGGCGGTGGCCGACCTGCTCCGGGCCGGGAGCCTCTCCCCGGCGATGGCCGGGTTCCTCGAGACGTGCGTCGCCTCCCGGCGCAACGTGGTGATCTCCGGCGGCACCGGCTCCGGGAAGACCACCCTCCTCAACGTGCTCGCCTCGTTCATCCCGGCGAACGAGCGGATCGTCACCATCGAGGACTCGGCGGAGCTGCAGCTCCCGCAGGAGCACTGGGTGCCCCTCGAGGCCCGGCCGCCCAACCTGGAGGGGCGGGGCGCGATCGCCATCCGGGATCTGGTGCGGAATTCGTTGCGGATGCGGCCGGACCGGATCGTCGTCGGCGAGTGTCGGGGCGGCGAGGCCCTCGACATGCTCCAGGCGATGAACACCGGCCACGACGGCTCGCTGACCACGCTTCACGCCAATTCGCCCCGGGACGCGCTGGCGCGGATCGAGACCATGGCGCTGATGAGCGGAATGGAGCTGCCGGCCCGGGCGATCCGGGAGCAGATCGGGAGCGCGGTCGACGTGATCGTGCAGCAGGCCCGGTTCCCCGACGGTTCCCGGAAGATCACCTCGATCGCGGAGCTGACCGGGATGGAGGGCGAGGTGCTGGCGCTGCAGGAGCTGTTCGTCTTCCGGGAAGAGGGACGCGACGAGGCGGGGCGGGTGGCGGGGCGGTACATGCCCACCGGCACGGTGCCGCGGTTCTTCGAGGAGCTGCGCCGCCGCGGGCAGCCGGTCGATCTCGCGCCGTTCGACACCGGGAGCCGGCCGTGAGCGAGCGAGGCCCGCAGGGCGGGAACCGGGGCGCTGCCCCGAAGAGACGGGCGGATGGTCGCGCGGGCCGTGACGCCGGCCGCGGGTCCGGAACCGGTGCCTGGCTCCGGGTGACGGCGGAGGATGGGGCGGTGCGGCACGTCCGCCTCGCCGGGCGGCTGGTGATCGGCAGGTCGGCGGAGGCGGATCTGGCCCTCGAGGGCTCCCGGGTCTCGCGTCGCCACGCGGTGGTGGAGCTTCGGGGCGGACGGGTGCGGGTCGAGGACCTGGGATCCGCCAACGGCACCTGGCACGACGGAACGCGGCTGGAAGGGCCGACGACGTTGCCGCCCGGAGCGGCGCTCCGGGTCGGCGGCTGGACGATCGTGGTCGAGGTAGGCGAGGCTCCGATTTCCGGCGCGGTGGACGCGGAGCGGCCTCCACGGCGGTCGCGCGGGTGGCTCCTCCTCGGCGGGGCCGCAGCGGTTTCGCTGGCGCTCCTCGCCTGGGAAGGCGGTTCGGCCCGGGCCGAGCGTCCGGCCCCGGAGGTGACGGGGGCGAGCCGGACGTCGGCGGGCGCCGCGGCGCGGCTCGACCGGTGGAGGGTGGAGGTCACGGAGGCGAAGCTGCTCCTCGCCGAGCGGCAGACCGCCGGCGACTGGACCGGAGTCCGGGAGGCGGTGGACCGGCTCGCCGCCCTCGACCCGCTCGACCCCGCGGTGGGAGCGGCCCGGGAGGCGCTGCCGCGGGAGGTGGAGGCGGCGGCGCGGGAGGCGCGGGCGAAGGAGCTCGAGGCGCGGGGCCGAGACGAGGAGGCACTGGCGCTCTACACCGCGATCCCCCGCGACTCCTGGCACCACGGTCGGGCCCGGGAGGCGGCGGTCCGGTTGATCCGGGATCGGGTGGCGCCGGCACGGCGGGAGGAGTGCCGCCGGCTGCTCGCCGCCGGGGCCCGGGCGAAGGCGCTCCCGATCTGCCGCGGCTACCTCGACCTCACCTGCCACGAGCGGCTCGACGAGCCGGTGGTGGCGGCGGTCCGGCATGATTACGATGCGTTCTTCA
>JAEZJH010000327.1 GCA_023436385.1 Pseudomonadota bacterium | reverse complement strand
CGCCCGCTCCACGGGCGAGGAGGCACCCATGAACCCGTTGGTCTCCGCCGGGAGGGCGGTCTTCATCCGCGGCAAGGGCGGGGTCGAGGCCCTGGAACTCGCCGACTTCACGCCCCGGGAGCCAGGTCCCGGCGAGCTCCTGGTCGAGGTGGCAGCGGCGGCCCTGAACCGCGCCGACATCCTGCAGCGCAAGGGCTTCTACCCGGCGCCCGCCGGTGCCCCGGCCGACATCCCCGGCCTCGAGTACGCCGGCACGGTGGTGGCCATCGGCCCCGACGTCCGGACCTTCGCCCGCGGCGATCGGGTGATGGGGATCGTCGGCGGCGGCGCCATGGCCACCCACGTGATCGTCCACGAGCGCGAGGCGATCCCCGTCCCCGACGGCATGCCCTTCGCCGACGCGGCGGCGGTGCCGGAGGTGTTCCTCACCGCCTACGACGCGCTCTTCGTCCAGGGCGGCCTGCGGATCGGCGAGCGGGTCCTCCTCCACGCGGTGGGCAGCGGCGTCGGGACCGCGGCGCTGCAGCTGGCCCTCGCCGCCGGAGCCCGGCCGATCGGCACTTCCCGCACCGCGGAGAAGCTCGACCGGTGCCGGCCCCTGGGCCTGACCGACGGCGTGGTGGTCGAGGCCGGCAAGTTCGCCGGCCCGGCGAAGGCCCTCGCCGGCGGGGAGGGCGCCGACGTGATCCTCGACACCGTGGGCGCCGCCTACCTCGCGGAGAACGTGGCGGCGCTGGCTCCTAGGGGACGGCTGGTGGTGGTCGGGCTCCTCGGCGGCGCCAAGGGCGAGCTGCCCCTGGGCGCCCTCCTCGACAAGCGCGCCCGGGTGATCGGGACGGTCCTCCGGAGCCGGCCCCTCGAGGAAAAGGCCGCCCTGGCCCGAGAATTCTCCCGGGCCGTCCTCCCGCTCTTCGCCGCGGGCCGCCTCCGCCCGGTGGTCGACGTGGTGCTGCCGATGGAGCAGGTCCGCGAGGCCCACGAGCGGATGGAGCGGAACGAGACCTTCGGGAAGGTGGTGCTGGTCTGGGGTGGCCGTTCGTAGGAACGACCGCTCCCGGCGCCCGGGACCGGCGGAAGCTCCGCCCCCGGGCGCCCCGGCCCCAGGAACGAACACGGCCCCCGCCTTTCGGCAGGGGCCGTGGGAGACCGCGTCGCTTCGCGCTACTTGCGGCGGCGGAGCGCGAGGAAGAGGCCCACCAGCGCCAGCGCGCCCCAGCCGGCGTTACCGCCCGCCACCTGCGCGCCGCCGCAGCCGGAGATCGCCTCCTCGGGCGTGATCAGGCCGGCCTGGATCTGGCCGTACTCGTCCTGTCCGTAGAGCATCACCGGATCGCCGGGACTCTTGGGGCCGCGCTTGCCGGGAGGCGTCGCCTGGGACTCGTCGGAGGTCGAGCTGCCGCCACCCGAGCTGCCGCGGGCCAGGAACAGCACGTTGAGGACCAGCTGGTCGCCCTGGTTCTCGTAGTAGGCCGTCGCGGGCTTGCTCGCGAGCTTTCCCTCAGTTGAGATTCCGGCCCGGGCCACGCCCGGACTCGAGGCCAGTGCGACCGGAACGGCGACCAACGCCGCGACCAACAACTTCCGGAACTCACGCCTCATCGTTGCCTCCACTCGCGCGCGACCGCCCGCGCACGAAGAACCCGAGGAGCAGGGTGTAGGTCGCCTTGCGGCCGGCCGGGGGTTCCTTCTCCCGCAGCTGCTCGAGCGCCTGCTTCATCACCCGCTCTGCGTTCGGGAGTTCCGCTCGCCCGAACAGACCATCGAACTGCCACAAGACCGCCCGGTCCGCCGACCCTGGGGTCACCCGCTGCCGGGCGGCGCGCCGAACCGTCTCCACCATCTTCTCCGCGGCGTCGGTGGTCCTCGGTACATCGGAGGTTCCGGTCCACACCGCGGTGCAGGCGACCTGGTCGTCGGCCTCCTGCAACGAAAGCTCGTTCAACTCCTGGACCTGCGACCAGACGCTCGAACGAAGCGAAGCCTGCTCTTCGGGCGTTAGGTCGAGATCCACCTGCGTCCACCAGCCGCCTTCCTCCTCCCGCGCCGCCCGCACCATCGACGGGAGGACGTAGCGGGTGAGGAAGGTGACCATTCCTTCCTGTCGGACCTGATGCAGGTGGCGTGCCACAACCGCCCACCGCTCGTCCTCCTTCTGGACGAGCCCGGCCTTCGCCAGCCGTGCAAGCTTCCTCTCCACCTCGTTGGCCGGCTCGTGGGTCGCTGCCACCAGCTCCGCGGTGGTTCGCGGGGTGGAGAAGAGCCGCAGGACCAGCTCCAGCCCGTCCTGCAGGGCGTCCCAAGAGGCCTCGGAGGCGACGGTGGCGACCGGCTTCGTCATCTAGGCGTCCGCCTCCTGCCGGGCGGGAGCTTCCGTCTCGCCGAAGAGGTCGTGGTAGAGCTGCCAGGCCACCGACTTCGGCGGCATCTCGTGCGGGTTCTTTCCGAAGAACCGCCGGAACTCGCCCTGGTTCTTCGCGCCGGACAGGAGCCAGAGCGCCGCCTTGGTGGCCAGCGAGGTGCGGGCCATCAGGTTGCGGTAGGAGGGCGGGATCCCGCGGCCGTCGGTGCGGATCGAGTCGTGGAGCTCGCGCAGCACCCGGGCCAGTTTGAGCAGGGTGGCCTCCGGGATTC
>JAEZJH010000100.1 GCA_023436385.1 Pseudomonadota bacterium | reverse complement strand
GAAGGCGAGGAGGTGCACCACGCCCAGCCAGCGGAGGTCGAAGCGGCCGTCGTCGGAGAGGGACCGGTCGAGCGCCACCGCCGCCCCGACGAAGACCAGCTCGGTGGTCGGGTAGGGCGGGTTCCAGGTCTTCCCGTAGCTGTGTTCGAGGATGACGTGGTGGTAGGTGGGCCACTGCTTCTCGGCCAAAACCGGCTCGAGCCCGAAGGGGAACCGCGCCCGCCAACCGTCACCGTTGTCGGCGAGCCCGATCACCGGCGGCACCAGCACCCGGAACCCCAGAAACAGGCCCACGGCGAGGAGCCACGCGGCGCCCACCCTGCCTGGTCTCCATCCGGCGCCGATCACCGGGCTCCCCCTTTGCGCCGCCCCGTTCCGGCGCAGGTGGGTACGAACGTAGTCCGGGGCACTTCCGCCGCCAAGCGCTTGAGCGCCACCCTATCGGTTGTTAAGAGGCGGCGATGACCCGCGCCCACCTGCCCGCGATCTCGGCCCTCCGCTTTCTCGCGGCCGGCTGGGTGCTGCTCTTTCATTCGCTCTGGTTCTTCGCTCCCGTCCTCCCGCAGCCCCTTGCCGGGATGGTCGCCAACGGCTACCTGGGCGTGAACCTGTTCTTCCTGATCTCCGGCTTCATCCTTGCCCACGCCTATCTGACGGCGAGCGGAGACCTGGCCGTCTCCCGGGCGGAGTTCTGGGCCGCCCGGGCCGCCCGCATCCTCCCGGTGTATTTCCTCGGGTGGCTTGCTTATCTCGGGTTCACCCTCTCGGACCTCTGGGCCGGCACCGCCGTCTCCGCCCAGCAGTGGCAGGCCGGCGCCGCCAGCGCTCTCCTGCTCCAGGCCTGGTGGCCCGACCTGGCCCTCCCCTGGAACTCGCCGGGCTGGAGCCTCTCCGTCGAGGCGTTCCTCTACGCCTGCTTCCCCGTCTTCCTGCCGCTGGTGGCCCGCTCCCGGCGCCCGTGGCTGTTCGCCCTGGGCGCTTGGCTCGCCGGGCTGGTGGTTCCGACGCTGTTCGTGCTCGCGGCGCCCGACGGCGCCGGCGGCACGCACCGGCTGGCCACCGGCCCCTGGCTCGCCGCGGTGAAGTTCTTCCCACCGTTGCATCTGGGCTCGTTCGTCGCCGGGATCGCCACCGGCGTCCTCTTCGTCCGCGGCCGACTGACCTGGCTGCGCGGGCCGTGGTGGGGCCTGGGGCTCGGGACGGCGTTCGTCGGCGCCACGGTGATCGACCCGGGCCCGGTGTATGCGCTCTACCACGACGGGCTGCTCGCCCCGCTGTTTCTGCTGGGGATCGGCTGGTGTGCGGGAATCCGGTGGATACCCGGACCGATCGTCCGCCTCGGGGAGGCGAGCTACAGCCTCTACATTCTCCAGTATCCGCTCTGGGAGTTGTATCGGCGGGCGGTGGAGGCGAGCGGCGTGGAGCTGATCGGACGGAAGGCGCTGGCGGTCTACGCGGTCCTCGCCACCATCGCCTCGCTCCTCGCCTTCGAGCTTCTGGAGAAGCCGGCCCGCCGGGCGATCCGAAGCCGCTTCGCACCCGCGCCAGCCCGGCGCCCGACCTCGGGCGATACGAGCTCCTAGGTCGGAAACACCAGGCGCCCCGCGGCGAGGCCGAGCACACCGGCGGCCAGGCACCCGACCACGGTCACCGCCAGGTAGAGCAGGCCGGTGATCGCCGAGCCGGTGGTGAAGGCCTGCAAGGTCTCGTAGTTGAAGGTCGAGTAGGTGGTGAAGCCGCCCAGGATTCCGGTGGTGAGGAACAGCCGGAACTCGGGGGAGATCGGGGTGGAGAGCGTTCCGACCTCGAGGATCAGCGCGATCAGGAACGAGCCGGTCACGTTGACGGTCAGCGTCGCGAACGGGAAGGCGGTGCCGAGGAGGAGCGGGAGTCGGGTGGCGACGAGGTAGCGGGCGCCGCCGCCCAACGCGCTTCCCAGACAGACGAGCAGGAGACGGTGGAGATCGTTCATCGAGCGGTTCGCGGACGAGGCCCGTGCCTGCAACCAGCCGGGCCCGACAGGCCGGCCGTTCCGGGGCCGGAAATGGGCGCGAACGCTAACACGCATGCCGGCGCCGATCGACCGCCGGCCCGAGCGGCCGGGGCCCGACCCTCGACGCGCCCGAAACCCGAGCGTAGGATTCGCCGGCTTTCGGAGGTGCGGGTTGGGACGAACGGGCGGCGAGTCGGCGGGGGAGAACCGGGCCGGATCGCCGGCGCCGCCGAACCGGGCCCGCCTCTCCCTGGTGCGCCTGCCCAGGGCCGGCCAGTGGGCGCTCCTCGCCCTGGCCACGGGTCTCCTGGTCACCGTCATCGAGCTGGTCCGGCTCCCCGCGGCGCTCCTCCTCGGGGCGATGGCCGCGGCGATCGCCGCCGGCACCTCGGAGGCGACGATCCGCGTGCCGGAGCGGCTCTTTTTCGTCGCCCAAGCGATCATCGGGTGCCTGATCGCCCGGAGCTTCACCCCCGCCCTGGCCGGCGAGTTGTCGCGGCACTGGCCGATCTTCCTGGTCGGGGTCAGTTCGGTGATCGGGGCGAGCGTGATGGTCGGTTGGGTCCTCGCCCGCTGGCGGGTCCTCCCGGGGACGACCGCGGTCTGGGGATCGGCCCCGGGGGCGGCGACGGCGATCGCGGTGATCGCGGAGGCCTACGGCGCGGACATCCGCCTCGTCGCCTTCATGCAGTATCTCCGCGTGGTCTGTGTCGCCGTGGTGGCCTCGCTGGTCGCGGTGATCTGGGCCGGACCGGCCGCGACCCCGACCACTGCGTTGGTCTGGTTTCCGGCGCTCTCCTGGCCGTTCCTGGTCACCCTCGCCTTGATCGCCCTGGGCGCGCTGGTCGCCCCGCGGCTGCCCGTCCCCGGGGGAACCCTGCTCCTGCCGCTGGTCGCCGGCGCGGCGCTGCAGGTCACCGGAACGATGACGATCGAGCTGCCGCCGTGGCTCCTCGCCGCGAGCTACGCGCTGATCGGCTGGGCGATCGGCCTGCGCTTCACCCGGCCGATCTTGGCGCACGCCGCCCGGGCGTTTCCCCGGGTCCTGGCCGGCATCCTGGTCCTGGTCGCCGCCTGTGGCGGCCTGGGGGTCGCCCTCTCCGCCTGGGCGGGCGTCGACCCGCTCACCGCCTATCTCGCCACCACGCCCGGCGGCGCCGACTCGGTGGCGATCATCGCTGCCTCCGCGCACGTCGACATGTCGTTCGTGATGACGATGCAGACGGCGCGGTTCCTCGGCGTCCTCTTCGCCGGACCGGCGTTAGCCCGCTTCACCGCGCGACACGTGTGAGACGGCGCGGCCCGTTCAGCCGCCAGCCCGGATCCGTACCAACACATCCTTCTCCGGCGGGCACTCCGCCCGACCGTCGCAGTTCGAGGTGGTGAGGTAGAGCCCGCCGTCCGGCCCCTGGATCACCGTGCGGATCCGTCCGAGCTGGTCCTGGAAATAGACCTCGTGGCGGGTCACCCGGTCGCCGGAGAAGACCACCCGATGCAGGTGCTGGGAGCCGAGGGTCCCGACCAGGAAGTCCCCGCGGAACGGGAGCTCGGCGCCGCGGTAGATCGCGCCGCCTCCGGGCGGCACCGCCTGGCGCCAGGAGAGGATCGGCGTGACCAGGCCCTGGCGGGCCTCGCAGCCCTTGATCTCCGGCCAGCCGAGGTTGTCGCCCTTGCGGACCAGCGAGACCTCGTCGTGGCCGCGCCAGCCGAACTCGCCGGAGGGTCCGTGGTCGGCGAGAATCACCCGGCCGTCGTCGAGGAAGTCGAACCCCTCGCAGTTGCGGATCCCGATCGCCCAGGCCGGCGAGCCGGGCCAGGGGTTGTCCGCCGGGGTCGTGCCGTCCGTGCCGATCCGGAGGAGCTTGCCGGAGAGGGCCTGGGGATCCTGGGCGCTCTCCGGCGTGCGGGCGTCGCCGGTGCAGGCGTAGAGGTAGCCGTCGGGACCGAAGGCGAGGCGGCCGCCGTCGTGGCTGCGGGCGGCGGGGATGCCATCGAGGAGGAGCCGGTCGAAGGCGGCGCTCCGGCCGTCCTCCGCGACGATCCACCGCTCGATCCGGTTCTTCGGGCCCGGCGCTGTGAAATACAGATACAACCGGCGATTCGCGGCAAAGGCCGGGTCGGCGGCGATCCCGAGGAGCCCGCCCTCGCCCTCGGGGGTGATGTTCACGGTGGCGATCGGATCGGGGAGGAGCTGGCCGTTCTCGATCCGGCGGAGCCCCCCCGGCCGCTCGGCCACCAGGATGGCGCCGTCGGGGAGGAAGGCGACGCCCCAGGGAACCTCGAGCCCGCTCGCCACCACCTCGGCGCGGAGCGGGGTCTCGCCGGCGGGGCCGGAGCCCTCCTCGACGAAGAGGCAGCCATCGCCGGGCGCCGGGCCTTGCTTGGATGCGGTGCAGCCCGAGGAGCCGCAGCCGGCGGCGAGCGAGAGCGCGAAGAGGACGACGAGGGGAGCGGCGTTTCGCATGCGCCCAGCTTGCCGGCGCCGCGCCGAACAGAAAGCCCCGAGGAGGGGGCCGTCGGTTCGCGGGCGGACCGCCGGCCTCCTCGGGGCTCGACCAGCGTCGCTACCTCCCCACCGCCCGGAGGTAGGCCGCCCGCCGGAGCAGGTAGTCGACCCGGGCCTCCGTGCGCTGGTCTTCCACCTTTCGGGCCTCGGCCTGGGCGGTGAGGAGATCGGAGAAGGACGAGAGCCCGGCGTTCCGGCGATCGGTCTCGACCCGCAGGTTCTCCGTCGCCTGCTCGACCGCCAGGTCGGCCACCTGGCTCCGCTCCCACGCCACCCCGAGGTCGTCCCACGCCTTCTGGAGCTCCAGGGAGAGGAGGTCCCGGGTCTCCTCGAGCCGGCTCCGGGCCGCCTCCGCCTCGCGGCGGTGTCCCGCCACCGTGTGGGCGCCCTCCCAGATCTTGGTCAGCGGCACGCTCACCACCCCGAAGGCGACGGCGTTGTCCATCCCGTCGAGCCCCTCCACCTCCGCGTGAAACACGGAGGCGCCCACCGCCACGGTGGGGGCCGCCTCGCCCCGGGCCAGCGAGGTCTTCAGCTCCTCCGCCCGGACCGCGGCCTCGAGCAGCCGAATCTCCCGGCGCCGATCGAGGGCGCCCTCGCGCAGGCCGCCCAGGCCGGCGGGATCCTCCGGGGCGCCGATCGCATCGGCCAGCTCCAGCTCCTCGCTCTCCGGGAGCCCCAGGTGCTGCAAGAGGTCGCGCCGGGCCAGCCGCAGCCCGTCCTCGAGCTGCCGGCGATCCACCTCGAGGCCCCGCCGGGCGAGCTGCACCTTCAGCACCTCGTTCTTGGTGACCAGCCCGGACTTTGCCGCATCGACCGCCTCCTTCTCCAGCGCCGCCAGCAGCTGGTCGTAGGCGTCGATCGTGTCTCTCTTTCGCTCCAGGGCGAGGAGGCGCCAGTACTTCTCCTCCGTCCGGGCCACCGCGTCCCGCTTCGCCAGCGCCTCCTTCTCCCGGGCGACGTCCTCGCCCAGGGCGGCGAGCCGGTTCCCGTTGACGATCCGCCCGCCGGCGAAGAGGGGCTGGGTCGCGGTGAGCGCCACCACCCCCACCTTCTCGCCGAACGCCATGGTCGTCGGCGGCATGTAGGCGAACGAGGTGGCGGTGGGGAGGTTCATCGGGTTTCCGTCGTAGACCGGCAGGTTGCCCCCCGGGTTCTCGATCTTCGCCAGCGGATCGGCGGCCAACACGCCCACCGCGCTGGCGGAGACCTCCGGGAAGTACTTGGTGAGCGCGGCCTTCCGGGTCTGCTCCGCCGCCTCCAGCTCGAGCCCGGCCCGGCGAACCGCGGCGTTCTGCTCGACGGTCAGCTCCCGGGCCCGTTCCAAGGTCAGCGCCTCCGCGCTCGCCGGGGCCGGGAGCGCGAAGCCGAAGAGACACACCAGCCCCGCCGCCACCGCGGAGACACCGCCCCGGCTCCGATCCTCGCCCCGACACAGGAGCCAATACGCCACCGGCAACACGAACAAGGTGAGCACCATCGCGAACAACAATCCGAAACAGGTGACCGTGCCCAGCGGACCCCAGAGCGTCGAGCCGCTCAGCACCATCGGGATCACCCCGATCGCCGCGGCCATCGAGGTCAGGTAGATCGGCCGCATCCGCCGCTTCGCCGCGGCCAGCGCCGCCTCGCGGACGCCGGCGCCGCCGGCCCGGAGTTCCTCCGCGTAGCCGACCAGGATGATCCCGTTCCGCACCACCAGGCCCACCAGGCCGATCACCCCGGCGAAGGCGGTGACGCCGAACGGATAGTGGAACAGGAGCAGCCCGGTCACCGCGCCCAACAGCGTCAGCGGCATCCCGAACGACACCACCAGCGCCTTCCGGAACCGGCCGAAGTAGACGAGGAGGATGAGGAAGATGCAGAGGACGCTGAGGAGCAGCGAGTAGGCCATCGGGACGATGGTCTCCTCCGACAACTCCCGCTCGCCGCCGAAGCCGATGGTCACCCCCGGCGGCAGGTCGAGGCCGGCGAGGAAGGGGTCCAGCTCCGCGAGGATCCCGGAGGCCACCGCGTTCGCGGCCACGTCGACCTGCACGGTGAGGGTCCGGACCCCGTTCCGGCGGACGATCGCGCCCTCCTGCCAGGTCGGCTTCACCTCCGCCAGCTGCTCGAGCGGCACCGCCGCGGCGAGGAGGGTCGAGGAGACGTACTGCTGCTTCAGCCCGTCGACGGTGGTCGCGTCGGGTCCGTCGTCCCGGAGCACCACGCGGACCGGGTAGTCGCCCTCCCAGATCGTCCCCACCTCGATGCCCTTGGTGCCGAGGGCCAACGAGGCCTGGCGCAGGGCCGGCGGCACCCCGAGCCGCGCCGCCGCCGCGGCGTCGGGCGGGGCCGCGCTCGCC
>JAEZJH010000133.1 GCA_023436385.1 Pseudomonadota bacterium | reverse complement strand
ATGCCGAGCCGGACCGAGGCCGAGGCCTTCGCCGCCAAGCTTCGGGCGAAGGGCCTCTCGCCCCAGGTGATCGAGGCCGACATCCCGGGGAAGGGCCTCTACTACCGCGTCCGCCTGGGCCGCTTCTCCACCCGCGAGGCCGCCGACCGCTACCTCCAGGACTTCAAGCGGGAGACGGGCCTCACCGGCTACGTCACCACCACGGGGAAGTGATGAGCCAGCCGCTGCGGGTGGAGAAACCCTGGGGCTACGAGCTCTGGTGGGCCCACACCGAGAAGTACGTGGGGAAGCTCCTCCACGTGAAGGCGGGCCATCGGCTCTCGCTGCAGTACCACCGGGTGAAGGACGAGACGATCCACCTGCTCGCCGGCGAGCTCCTCCTCGTCCTCGACGAGGGGCAGGGCTTGATCGAGCGGCCGATGGCGCCGGGGGAGAGCGTCCGGTTGCGGCCGGGCACGGTGCACCGGATGGTGGCGGTGACCGATTGCGACATCCTCGAGGCCTCCACGCCGGAGGTGGACGACGTGGTGCGGCTCGAGGACGCCTACGGCCGGGTCACCAAGTAGCCGGGCCGGCTGCGCCGGAACCGGGCCCGGTTGGCCGCGGTGGCGAAAGGCCTACCCGGCGCTCTTCTTCTCCCAGCGATCGACGAGACCGTCGCCGTTCAGGTCCTCGCCGATCCGGTCGAGGGCGCCTCCCTCCCAGTACTCGAAGCGCTCGGGCTTCCCGTCGCCGTTCTCGTCGCGCTCGGCCCGGACCAGCTGGCCCTTCTGGAAGTGCTTCCAGAGATCGGTTCGGCCGTTCCCGTCGAGGTCGAGCTCCGCCCGGACCTTTTCGCCCTTGGCGTAGATGTTGACCGCGTCGATCCGGCCGTCGAAGTCGAGGTCCAGCTCCTCGCGCTCGAGGGAACCGTCGGCCGCGTGGTGGTAGCGGACGTCCATCCGCCCGTCGTGGTCGAGGTCGACCTCCTTCCGCACCGTCCGCCGTTCGGTTCCCTCGCCGGCGTCGTAGCGCCAGACGTCGGGCTTGCCGTCGCCGTCGACGTCGTCCCGCCGGACGGTCTCACCGGGTTTCGCCCCGGCTTCGGGGGCGCCGGTCGGGGGGCCGGAGACCGGGCGGCGGGGGGTAGGGGTGGCACAGCCGACGGCGAGCCCGAGGACCAGCGCCAGCCCCAGGGAGGTACGGAAATCCGCGTTCATGCGGGGATTCTACGCCAGGCGAGCGGTCCGGCAATCCGGTCGAGCGGCCGGGGGCCGCTGCCGTAAACGGCAGGGCGCTGCCTTGACCCCACGTATAGGGTCACGTACGTTCGCGGCTACCTATGGCACGCAAGAAGCTCTCGACGACCGTCTACATCACCCCCGAGCAGAACGAGAAGCTCAAGCTCCTCAACGACAAGACCAAGGTTCCGGTCGCCGAGTACATCCGGCAGGGAATCGACTTGGTCCTCGAGAAGTACAAGCAGCACCTGCCGGGGCAGCTGTCGTTCGATGACCGGTAGGTCGGTTCGGCCGCTTGAGGGAGCGCGCCCCGGTCCCTAGGTTGGTCCCCGACCGACGTCCTCACGTGCCAGCAGCGGGGCCCGACCCCGGAAAGGTTTCCCCATGAAGTGCCTGGTTACCGGCGGCGCCGGCTTCATCGGCAGCCACGTCGCGGACGCCTTCCTCGGCGCCGGTCACGAGGTCTGGATCCTCGACAACCTCTCGAGCGGCCGGCGGGAGAACCTCCCGGCCGGTGCCCGCTTCGTCGAGGGCGACATCCGCTCCCCCGAGGCCGCCGCGCTGATCCGGGCGGAGCGCTTCGACGCGATCAGCCACCACGCCGCGCAGATCGATGTCCGGAAGTCGGTGGCCGATCCCCGCTTCGACGCGGAGGTCAACCTCCTCGGGATGCTCAACCTGCTGGAGGCGGCCGCTGCCGCCGGGGTGCGGCGCTTCCTCTTCGCCTCCTCGGGCGGCGCCTGCTACGGCGAGCCGGAGATCCACCCGGCGCCCGAGACCCATCCGACCCGGCCCTGCTCGCCCTACGGCGTGACCAAGGCGTCGGGCGAGCTCTACCTCAACTACTACGGCCTGGAGCGGAACCTCTCCTGGTGCGCGCTCCGCTACGCCAACGTCTACGGGCCGCGGCAGGACCCCCATGGCGAGGCGGGGGTGGTGGCGATCTTCACCGGGCGCTGCCTCGAGGGCCGGCCCTGCACCATCTTCGGCGACGGCAAGCAGACCCGCGACTACGTCTTCGTCGGCGACGTGGCCCGGGCCAACCTCCTGGCCCTGACCTCGGACTACCGGGGCCCGGTCAACATCGGCACCGGGGTCGAGACCGACGTGGTCGAGCTCCAGGCGGGCATCGCCCGGGCCGCCGGCCGCGCCGCCGAGGTGATCTTCGCCCCCGCCAAGCCCGGCGAGCAGCGGCGCTCCTCGATCGACCCGGCGAAGGCGGCCACGGTGCTCGGCTGGCGGCCCGAGGTCTCCCTCGAGCGCGGCCTCGCGCTCACCGCGGAACACTTCCGCGCCAAGGCCGCCTGACGCCGCGGGAAGCTTGGCAGGTCCGCCGAGGTTTTCCAGGGTCCCGGGCGGCGGTCACCGCCCGGTAGCCCGGTCGCCGTCGTTGTGCTAGGAAGGCCGGCTCCCGTTGGCCCGTGGTGTCCATGCCCGCCGAAAACGCAAACATTCGCAACTTCTCGATCATCGCCCACATCGACCACGGCAAGTCGACGCTCGCCGACCGCCTGCTCGAGTTCACGGGGACGATCACCTCCCGCGAGAAGCAGGATCAGTTCCTCGACAACATGGATCTCGAGCGGGAGCGCGGGATCACCATCAAGGCCCAGACCGTCCGGATGAAGTACCGGGCGAAGGACGGCAACGACTACGTCCTCAACCTGATCGACACCCCCGGGCACGTCGACTTTCAGTACGAGGTGAGCCGCAGCCTCGCCGCCTGCGAGGGCGCGCTCCTGGTCGTCGACGCCACCCAGGGTGTCGAGGCCCAGACCCTGGCCAACGTCTACCTGGCCCTCGAGCACGACCACGAGGTGATCCCGGTCGTCAACAAGGTGGACCTCCCCTCCGCCGATCTCCCCGGGACCAAGCAGGAGATCGAGGAGGTGATCGGCCTCGACGCCTCCGGCGCGATCGGCGCCTCCGCCAAGGAGGGGCTGGGGATCGAGGACATCCTCGAGGCGGTGGTGCACCGGGTCCCGGCGCCGAAGGGCGATCCCGACGCGCCGCTCAAGGCCCTGATCTTCGACTCCTGGTACGACTCGTACCGGGGCGTGATCATGCTGATCCGGGTCCTCGAGGGCCGCCTCCAGCCGAAGCAGAAGATCCTCCTCTGGTCGAACGGGAAGAGCTTCGAGGTCCAGGACATCGGCGTCCTCGCCCCCAAGGCCCAGTCGGCCAGGGAGTTGATGGCCGGCGAGGTGGGCTACCTGATCGCCAACGTGAAGGACGTCCACGACGCCAAGGTGGGCGACACCATCACCGACGCCGTCCGGCCCACCGCCGAGCCGTTCCCGGGCTTCAAGGAGATCCAGCCGATGGTCTTCTCCGGGATCTTCCCGGTGGAGGCGTCGGAATACGAGAACCTCCGGGACGCCCTCGAGAAGCTCAAGCTGAACGACGCCGCCTTCACCTTCGAGCCGGAGACCTCCCAGGCCCTGGGCTTCGGCTTCCGCTGCGGCTACCTCGGCCTCCTGCACATGGAGATCGTGCAGGAGCGCCTCGAGCGCGAGTACGAGCTCGACCTGATCACCACCGCGCCCTCGGTGGTCTACCGGGTCTTCACCCACGACGGCGAAGTCCTCACCATCGACAACCCGTCGAAGCTCCCCCCGGTCGCCAAAATCGAGCACCTCGAGGAGCCGATCCTCACCGTCCACGTCCACGTCCCGCCCGACTACGTGGGGGCGATCCTCAAGCTCTGCGAGGACCGCCGGGGTTTGCAGAAGGACCTGAAGTACCTGGGGCCGAAGCGGGTGCAGATCACCTACGAGCTGCCGCTCGCCGAGGTGGTGTTCGACTTCTTCGACAAGATGAAGTCGCTCACCAAGGGCTACGCCTCCCTCGACTACGAGCTGGCGGGCTACCAGCCGGCGCCGCTGGTCAAGCTCGACATCCTGGTGAACGGCGAGCCGGTCGACGCGCTCTCCGTGATCGTCCACAAGGAACGGGCCTACCAGCGGGGCAAGGACGTCTGCCAGAAGCTCCGCTCGGTGATCCCGCGGCAGATGTACGAGGTGGCGATCCAGTCGGCGATCGGTGGCAAGATCATCTCCCGCGAGACCGTGAAGGCGATGCGGAAGAACGTGCTCGCCAAGTGCTACGGCGGCGACATCAGCCGCAAGCGCAAGCTCCTCGAGAAGCAGAAGGAGGGGAAGAAGCGCATGAAGCAGGTGGGCACCGT